>JBAXZS010000143.1:0-6474 GCA_041670175.1 Sphaerochaetaceae bacterium
AGGATCAATCTGTGCAAAGCAGGAAGAGAGAGCCTCCACCCACCAGGAGGCAAGTTGCTCCCTTGAGCCGTCAGAACGGGAGATAAGCTCGTGAGGAGCCTGCACCAGAGCCAGAACTCGTTTCTCATCAGCGTCATAGACCAGCACCTTGGTGCTTTGGGTCCCATTGTCTATTCCTGCAAACACACGCATTGCACACTTCCTTCTTAGGCAAAAGGATTCTCGCTCTTGTAGAGCACACCCTTTCCCTGGTTGAAACTCACATCCTCCACACCCAAATACTTGAAGAGTGTATAGAGTGCTTTTCCTGCATGTCCAAAAGCAACTGCTCCATGATGGGGATAATGCTTCTCGATCAAGACATGCCGATAGAATCGGCCCATCTCATGAATCGCAAACACCCCGATGCCTCCAAAGCTTCGTGTCGCAACCGGCAGGATCTCTCCCTGGGCGATATAGGACTGCAAGGAGCCATCCTTGTTCCCCTGGAGACGGAAGAAGGTGATCTCTCCTGGAGCGATGTCACCTTCGAGGGTCCCTCTGGTGAAATCAGGTTTCCCCCCATTCTCAAGCAACCGGTTCTGAATGAGCTGATACTTCACCGCTCCTGTCTTCAAACGGCAGAAGGGAGTATTCCCGCAATGGAACCCCATGAACGTATCCTCCAGCTTGTAATCATACTTGGGGGCGATGTCCTGCTGGTACATATCAAGGGGAACACTGTTGTTGATGTCCAAAAGTGTAACCGACTCCCCTGTGATGCAAGTCCCGATGTATTCGCTCAAGGCCCCATAGATATCGACCTCGCAAGCCACAGGAATTCCCCGGGAAGCCAACCGACTGTTCACGTAGCACGGCTCAAAACCAAATTCAGAAGGGAACGCGGGCCAGCATTTGTCAGCAAAAACAACATAGTCCCGGGCACCCTTGTTCTGCTCAGCCCAATCGAGAAGGGTCAGTTCAAACTGTGCCATACGGGGAAGCAAATCAGGATATTGGTTCCCTTTCCTGCCCAACTCATCAGCCATATCCTTCACCACGGCATTAATGCGCTTGTCATCCTTATGGGCACGATACGAAACCAGAAGATCAAGTTCGGAATTCTCCTGAATCTCCACCCCCAGGTCGTAGAGCCCCTTGATAGGCGCATTGCAAGCGAAGAAGTCCTGCGGACGGGGTCCGAAGGTAATGACTTTTAACCCAGCCAGGCCGATTATCGCACGGGCAACGGGAATAAAGTCCCCAATCATCCTCACAATGTCCTCTGCACGTCCCACAGGATATTCGGGAATAACTGCTTTCAAGTTCCGAAGTCCGAGATTGTATGAACAATTAAGCATGCCACAATAGGCGTCCCCACGTCCATTGATCAAGTCATTCCCTGTTTCCTCTGCGGAGGCGGCGTACATCACAGGACCTGTGAAGCTCTGTGCGATCAGGGTCTCAGGAGTCTCAGGGCCAAAATTGCCTAGAAGCACTACCAAGGCATTGCATTTCGCTTTCTTCACATCCTCAACCGCTACAAGCACGTCCTTCTCATTCTCGACTGTAATCGGACATTCATAGAGCGCACCCTTACAAAGGTCGGCAATGGCTTTTCTCCGCTTCTGAGAGAGAGAGATGATAAAGCAGTCGCGGGAAACCGCAATCAAACCCAATTTCACTTCCGGAATATTCTGAATCATATTTGCTCCTCTTTATTTTTGTGTAATATCAATATTCTTACCAACAAGCCCTATATATGCACCGTCTTTTGCCTCAGCCGAATCAGGATGGGCAATGAGCCATTTGTTACAAGCCCAAAGCAACTTATCCTCAGGGGTCCTCTCGGTAATATCCGGTTTTTTGGAATTCGTACCCTTTGGCAGGACTATAATAACTCGAAATCCCTCATTGTTTCCATTGCATGGCGCATAATGAAGCGACGTCTCATATATCTGGACGATAGTGCCTCGAGGCACAAAGAACGCCTTAACCTTCGCTGTGTCGAGCTTCCCTTCCTTAAAATCAGTGATCAAGGCAAGCAATAGCACCATATCATCCGAAGGGATGTTGATCTCACTGCCCCTATGGTATTCAAGACAGTTCAGCTTGGTGTTGTCTCCATTACAATAACCAATCTGGATTGGCATGCCTCCATAGACATTCAAGGAGAGGGTCTTTGCAATTGGATCAGCATCTAGTTCCTTCACATCCGGCACATACACCACGGATGCTTTGGGTTTTGGGGAAATTTCATCCAATCTCTTTAATAGCGATGCAGGAGATAATCCTGTGATGACCTTCCCATAGGGAAGAAACTCCTTGTCCTCAACCTTATATATCAACATCCAAGCCCCTCCTAGTTGTTTTTCACTCGTTTCTTTGACAGGACATCAAAGACGACAGCGGCAAGAAGCACAAGACCCTTGACCGCTTTCTGCCAGTTCGAGTCGATTCCAAGAATTGACATGCCATTATTGAGAACCCCCATGAAGATGGCACCAACAACAGCCCCTCCCACTGTTCCTATACCACCATAGGCCGAGGCTCCTCCGATAAAGCACGACCCAATGGCATCCAGCTCATAGTTCTGTCCGGCTGTGGGGGCGGCAGAGTTAAACCGGGCCACACACACCAAGGCTGCTATGGCAGACAGAAAGCCCATGTTCAAATATACAGAGAACAATACTCTGTTCGTGTCAATCCCTGACAACTTCGCAGCCTTCTCATTTCCTCCAAAAGCATACAAGTGACGGCCAGGAACAGTCCTGGAGGTATAAAAACTATACACAAACACAATCACCGACGCCAGAATAAGCACGACGGGGATACCCTTGTGCTCGCCAAGAAGAAAGAAAAGGATAAGGATGACAACAGAGATGGCAAGGCTCTTTGAAATCATGAGCGCGAACGACTCAACTTCATAATGCTTCGCCTTCTTCTTCCGTCTGTCGATGATACGCAACAGGACAAAAATCCCGGAAGCCAGCACACCCACAAGCATGGTCACAGTGAAGACAGTGGAGGAATCGGCATTCCCTCCAGGAAGGAAACTTGTAAAGTACTTCAGGTAATTGCTTGGGAACGGAGATATCGTCAATCCATTGAGAATCAACAATGCCACCCCTCTCCAGAGAAGCATGCCTGCCAGGGTAACGATGAAGGGTGGAATACGGATATAGGCAATCCAGAATCCCTGCCAAGCACCAATGGCAATCCCCGCAAGCAGGCAGAACAATATGGCAAGGTAAATGTTCATATGCATGTTTACTATCAAGGTGCCGGCAATAGCACCGACAACGGCAACGATGGATCCCACGGAAAGGTCGATGTTCCCACCTGTAAGTATGCAGAGCAGCATACCAGTTGCCAAAATGACCACATAGGAGTTCTGGCTAATCAGATTTGAAATATTGGCAGGAGCGAACAACGACCCCCTGCCGGAGGCAGTGATCATAATCTGGAACATAATCATGACTGCAAATAATGCAATCAGCATGGTGTTTTTCTTTAATGCATTGGTAACGCTAGACTTTTGGACCATTTCCCATACTCTCCTTTTCCTGATTCATAATAGCGAACATGATAGCTTCCTGTGAGGCATTCTCATGAGTGAACTCACCTACTATCTTTCCTTCATTCATCACATAGATGCGATCGCACATACCCAGGATCTCTGGCATTTCGGAAGAAATCAGCAGGACCGACTTCCCCTCGGACACAAGATCGTTGATGATGCAATAAATCTCATACTTGGCCCCGACATCTATACCTCTGGTCGGCTCATCAAGGATAAGCACATCAGGATCGGCAAACATCCACTTGCCTAAAAGAACCTTTTGCTGGTTTCCCCCTGAAAGATTCGAGACCATCTGTGAGACGCTTGAGCATTTGGTGGAAAGCTTCTCGGTATACTTGACTGCATATTTCTGTTCCAAATCAGTATCAAGGACTTCATGCTTGCTGACTTTCTCAAGCCGGGCAAGTGTGGTGTTTTCCCGAATCGGATTGCTGAGAATCAACCCGTTCCCTTTGCGGTCTTCCGTCACGTATGCCAAATGATGCTCAATAGCATCCTTCACATTATTGAGTACCACTTCCTTGCCATTCAGGAAAAGGGATCCCGAGATATCCGTGCCATAGCTTTTCCCAAAAACACTCATGGCGAATTCCGTCCGTCCTGCACCCATCAGGCCACTAATCCCCACAACCTCGCCTTTGCGGATGGAGATATTGATATCATCGCAAATCTTCCGCCCTTGATAAAACGGATGGTACGCCGTCCAGTTCTTTGTTTCAAAACAAACCTCCCCGATATGAGGCACCCGCTTGGGGAAACGGTCCGTAAGACTCCTTCCGACCATGCACTTGATAATCTCATCCTCGCTAAATCCCTCACTGGTCTTGTCAAGCGTCTTAATTACGGCACCGTCACGAAGGATGGTGATACGATCGGCTACATAGGAGACCTCGTTGATCTTGTGGGAAATGATGATGCTTGTCATCCCTTTCTGCTTGAAATCCAACAACAGATCCAAGAGTTTTCTGGAATCCGTCTCATTCAAAGAGGCGGTCGGCTCATCAAGTATCAGCAGTTGCACATTCTTTGAGAGGGCCTTGGCTATCTCAACCAACTGTTGCTTTCCCACACTGATGTCTTTGATAAGTGTTCTTGAAGATTCATGCAACCCAACCATTTTCAGAAGCTCATCAGCTTTTGAATATGTCTTGTCCCAGTCGATGAGCGAATGGCTTGTTATCTCATTGCCCAAAAACATATTCTCCCCGATTGAGAGATACGGAACCAATGCTAATTCCTGATGTATAATAGAGATACCTTTTCCCTCACTATCCCTAATCTTGTGGAACTCACACACCTTGCCGTCATAAATGATATCTCCTTCATAAGTCCCAAACTGGTATATCCCACCCAGGACATTCATCAACGTGGATTTTCCCGCCCCGTTCTCCCCGACAAGTGCGTGTATCTCTCCCTCAATAATATCCAAATTCACATGACTCAATGCAACAACACCAGGAAAAACCTTGGTGATATCCTTCATTTCCAGCAACGTCTTGGGCACAGATAACCTCCTTTACAAAGAAAAGAGGCGGCAACAGCCGCCTCCCTCCACAACAGGAATCCATCAGATCTTCAAATCCGCTTCAGTGTAGTATCCACTATCAATCAATAATTGCTTATAGTTCTTGACAGTTGCAAAGACTGGATCGCAAAGGTAAGAAGGAATCACCCCGGTACCATTGTTATAGGTCTTTGTATCATTGACTTCGACGGTCGTCCCTTTCAGAATCGAGTTGACCATACCCACGACCTTTGAGGCAAGGGTCCTGGTGTCCTTGAAGATTGACATGCTCTGAATACCCTGCAGCATGTTCTTCACTGCGGGCTTGTCGCAATCCTGTCCGGTCAATACGGGGAAATTGTCCTTGGTATACCCTGCGGCAACCAATGCATTGGTGATACCATTCGCCACAGAGTCATTGGAGGAAAGCACTGCATCCAGCTTTACTCCCTTCGGTCCGTAGCTGTTGGCTGTAATAAGGTTCTCCATTCTCTTCTGGGCCTCTTCGGTTGACCAGTTGGGGGTTGCGCACTGCGCCAAGGTGGTCTGTCCTGATTTCACCACAAGTTTGCCACTATCAATATAAGGCTTCAGGATGGACATTGCTCCACCAAAGAAGAAATTGACATTGTTATCATCGGAGGAACCAGTGAAAAGCTCGATATTGAACGGCCCCTTGGCATGATCAAGATCCAGCGCATCACGGATGAATCCCCCTTGGATAGTACCGACCTTGTAGTTATCAAAAGTCGCATAATACGTGACTGCATCACTGTTCATGATCAGACGGTCATACGCAATGACAGGAATCTTCTTTTCCTTGGCGCTCTTGAGCACCTCAGTCAAAGCGGAGCCATCGATGGAAGCAATAACCAAAACCCTGCAATTGCCCATGATCATGTTCTCAAGTTGGGCAACCTGTGTTGGAATATCATTGTCCCCTGCATACTGCAAATCAACCTTGTAGCCTGCGGACTCAAGCTGATTCTTCATGTTCGCACCATCTTGGTTCCAACGCTGCAGACTCTGAGTGGGCATGGATACACCAATTTTTGCAACACCGCTTGCAGCACTAGCTTCACTGCTGCCATTTGCATACACAAAAGCAACCGCCATCAGAAGCACCAACAAGATTGTCAATGTTCTCTTCATTTTCAAACCCCTCCATTTTCTTTTCGTGCTCGGGCACGAATATACCAATCAAAACACACCATAGAGTGTGCAACGTATACAAGCAATAAAATGCGTGCTCGTGCACACACTCGATGACTTTATAGTACACCCGGTTTACTTTCTTGTCAAAAGTTATTTTTAATAATATATTATACACAGTATAATATTTCGTAAATAGTTTACTAACTCGTTATTATAAACATATTTATACCAATATTTTACGTGAATAGAGAAC
>JBAXZS010000144.1:0-6424 GCA_041670175.1 Sphaerochaetaceae bacterium
AACATGATGGCCAGCATCGAAGCAATAAAAATCCACATGACAAAAGAATCGCTTTTCATTTTGTTTCCTCAATATGATGGGTTTTAAGGTATGTCTCATCCTCTTCGGTAATCTCGGTATTAGGGAGGCGCTCTGCCTTTTGTTTCCTCTCAATTTTGGGACGGAGGGTGTCAAATCCCTCGAGCCTGTCAGCATCACAGGGAGGATAGCTGTTCTCTATAGGAGTGAAAGCCCCGCCTCTTGCGATGACATCGATATTCCTATCCATGGCTTTGGCGGTAGCTATCCTTGTCTTCGGATCCTTGAGAGCCAGATACATACCTTCGACAGTCTCCTTGGTAAACGGACTGGTGTGGTTGAAGACGCATTTGCTTGCCACCTGCAAGGCTGACAATGCTTCTTTGACTTGTCCGAAGTGGATAAAGCATTGGGCGCAATGTACGAAGGTACTGACGAGTCTTGCTGGTTTCTTCACCAGGTCGGAGAACAGTTCGTAAGCCTTTTGGTATTCTCCTGTGACCAGAAGAAGCCTTCCATAGCAACTGTCCAGAGCGATATTTTGTCCCTCTTGGTCCTTCACCTCTTCCCATTCCGCCTTGGCCTTGTCAATTTCATTGAGATCAAGATACAAAGTGATCAAATCCAGGCTTAGGCTGATGTTTTTATAGCCACTTGCTTTTACAACTTGCAGCATTTCAATTGCTTTTTCTTCGTTCCCCTCGCATTTGACAACCAAAGCAAGAATTATCTTTGCAATGCTGTCAAGATTTGCATTCGCTTTTTTCTTAGGCTCTGACAGATATTCTTCCAATATTTTCTTGCCTCGTGCCATATCTCCATATTGCACATACATGCTTCCAATGGAGACCTGCCCGTCCGCAGCGATATGGGCTTTCAAGGCACGTTCGAACCAAGGCCAGCAATTCTCATCTTTCCCATTCCTGAGGATTCTGTTGCCATTGAGAAAATAGAGGATATTCCTCCTGTAGAACAGGAAACTCAGGATGAAAGAAAGAAAAAGGATAACACGCACCCCGACGGGAATGGGAATGCAGAGTATCCCTACCCCTATAATAATAAAAACCCACAGGCCAAGATTCAGCTTTTTCATATTGATAAATGTAAGCAAAAAGAGAAGAGGTTGCAAGTCTTTTTGTACTAGGCTACAGTAATGGCATGAGAGAAAATGAGGAGATATTGATTCATGCGTGCTGCGGCCCGTGCAGCACCGCAAGTATTGAGCGGTTGTTGGAGGATGGCTGGAAACCCACCATTTTTTACAGTGACAGCAATATCTATCCGGAAAGTGAGTTCGCCAAGCGGTATGAGAATCTGGTCTTGGTGTGCCAGCATTATAAGATACCCTTGCTCTTTGAGGAGCAGGACCATAAGGCCTGGCTTTCTGCCATCCATGGATTTGAGACGGAGAGGGAAGGGGGGAAGCGGTGTTCCAGATGTTTTGAATACAATCTCAATCGGGCCTATTTGAAGGCAAAGGAACTTGGGTTCAGGCACTTTAGTACGACCTTGACAGTCTCTCGCTTCAAAAACAGCAGCGTCATCTTCTCCATAGGAGAGAAGTTTGAGGGTTTTGAGCCCATTGATTTCAAAAAGAAAGGCGGCTTTGAAAAAAGTTGCCGCCTTTCCAAGGAGATGGGATTATACCGTCAGCAATACTGCGGATGTGAGTTCTCCTTGTCAACTGAGTTCTGAAGCTCCTGTATACAATTGGTAGTACCGGCCTTTTTGCTTCAGCAGATCCTCATGGGTACCCCGTTCAATGATTCTTCCTTGCTCCAGTACCATGATAGCCTCACTGTTTTGCACGGTTGAAAGCCTGTGGGCAATGACAAATACCGTACGGTTCTTCATCAGACGGTCCATACCTTCCTGCACCAAGGCCTCTGTATGGGTGTCGATGCTACTTGTTGCCTCGTCCATGACCAACACGGGAGGATTTGCCACAGCAGCCCGCGCGATAGCGAGCAATTGTCGTTGCCCTTGGGATAGACCTTCCCCATCCCCTGAGATTTGAGTGTCGTATCCATTGGGATGCATCATGATGAACTCATGGGCATTGGCAAGTCTCGCCGCCTTCCGGACCTCTTCCATGGTCGCCTGAGGGTTGCCAAAGCGGATGTTATCGGCGATGGTCCCACTGAACAGGTGGGTATCCTGGAGTATGATGGCCAATGAATGACGGAGATCCGCTTTCTTGATCTTATTGATGTTGATCCCATCGAAACGGATCTTGCCATTTTGAATGTCATAGAACCGATTGAGAAGATTGGTTATCGTGGTCTTGCCTGCTCCTGTGGAACCTACAAAGGCAATTTTCTGTCCTGGTTTTGCGTACAGGGAGATATCATGAAGCACCTGTTTGTTCTCCTCGTACCCAAAATCCACATGTTCCAGTCGGATGTCTCCTCTAAGCGGCGTGTAGGTCACTGCGGAACCATCAACATGTGGGTGTTTCCAGGCCCATGACCCTGTAGGCTCCTTGCTTTCGCTTACCATCCCATCTTCATTGATATTTGCATTGACCAGGGTCACATATCCCTCGTCGGTCTCCTCTTTCTCATCAAGTAGTGCGAAGACACGTTCTGCACCTGCCAGGGCCATCAGGATTGAGTTGACCTGCTGGGCAAGTTGTCCAATGGGGTTGGAGAAGGAGCGGGTGAGTTGCAGATAGGAAGCGAGCGTACCGACTGAAAGCGCCCCATTACCCAGTATTGATATCAGGGCACCGACAAGAGTCACCGCCACGTATTGCAGGTTGCCGATATTGTTCATGATCGGACCCATGATGTTCGCATAGGCGTTGGCCTTGGTGGTGCTTGAGCAGAGATTCTCGTTCAATTGGTCAAACTGCTTTTTTGAAACCTCTTCATGGTTGAACACCTTGACCACCTTCTGGCCTGTGATCATCTCCTCGATGTAACCGTTGACACTGGCAAGGTTCTTTTGTTGGGCCTGGAAGTTCTTGCTGCTCTTGCCTCCTATCTTCTTGGTGGAAAGTATCATCAGTCCTACAAAGGCCAGCACCACCAAGGTCAGTATCCAACTTAGCCTGAGCATGCTTGCAAACACAAACAGGATGGTAAGACCCGAGCTCATGACCGCAGAGATGCTTTGGCTAAGCATTTGCTGCAAGGCGTCGGCGTCATTGGTGTACCTGCTCATGATCTCCCCATGGGTGTGACTGTCAAAATATCTGAGGGGAAGGCTTTCCATTTTTGAGAACATCGCATGACGGATATCCCTGAGGGTATCCTGGCTTACATCGACCATAAGCCGTTGGCTGACATATCCCGCTGCTGTTCCCAATGCCAGTATGATTGCTATGTTTCCCAGCGCCTTTGCAAGGGCGGAGAAGTCATGGGTATCCTTACCGATCATGGGCACGATAAAGTCGTCAATCAGGGTCCTGATGAAGAGAGAGCCCGCAACGGTGCTGATAGCTGATATAACGATGCAGGCCAGCACTAAGGCAAAAGTCAGCTTGTGTGGTTTGAAGACAAGGGCGAAAAGGCGTTTTCCTGTCTTTTTGGGATCCTGGGCTTTTTGTCCAAAACGCATTCTAGGCATTGACGACCCCCTTGTTCTGTGATGCATACAGGGTCTTGTACAGTGTATTGCGTCCAAGAAGTTCCTGATGTGTCCCCATATCCGCGATGGTCCCGTTTTCCATGATGAAAATATTGTCGGCATTTTCCACGGAACTTACCCTTTGGGCGATGACAATCTTGGTGATGTCGGGTGCGTAATGCATCAAGGCCTCCCTGATGGCTTGGTCCGTCTTGGTATCCACGGCGCTGGTTGAATCGTCAAACACCAGGACCTTGGGGTTCTTGAGGATCGCACGTGCGATACAAAGCCTTTGTTTTTGGCCACCGGAGAAATTGGCTCCTCCTTGTTGTACCTGGCTGTCATAGGTATCAGGCAAGGCCTCGATGAATTCATCGGCCTTGGCAATGGCGCAGGCTTGCTTCATCTGTTCCCTTGTCGCATCATCCTTGCCCCAACGAAGATTCTCCGCAATCGTGCCGCTGAAGAGCTGGTTCTTCTGCAATACCATGGACACCTCATCCCTAAGGCTATGAAGATCATACTTGCCTACCTCCATGCCACCGACTTTCACTGATCCCTTCGTGACTTCGTACAGGCGTGCGATCAAGGCCACCAAGGTGCTCTTTCCACTTCCTGTATCACCTAGTATGCCAATGGTCTGCCCACTTTTGACATGCATGTTGATATCCTTTAGGCAAAGATTGTCACTCTTGCCATTATAAGCGAAATCGACATGCTCAAAATCAATGGAGCCATCCTTTACCGTGGTGATTCCTCCGATGCTGGTTGCCATGTCGCTCTTGGTATCGAGCACTTCGACGATTCGGTTCATGCTTGCCCTTGAAATGGCAAGCATGACGACGATCATGGATATCATCATCAAGGAGGAGAGGATCTGCATGGTATAGGTCAGGACGCTCATAAGTTGTCCTGTGCTCATTGTCGCGCTCGATATGGCATGGGCACCAAGCCAGCCCAGGGCAAGCATGCAGGCGTAAGACGCACCCATCATCAAAGGGGATGTCCAGGCCAATACTTTTAGTCCGATGACAAAATTATCATGTATCTGATCATTCGCCTTGTCAAAGTGCTTTGTCTCATCATTTTCCCGCACGTAGGCCTTGACGGTACGGATTCCCGTGAGGTTTTCCTGCACCACATTGTTTAACTTGTCGTAGGATTTGAAAGCGGAGGTGAATGCGGGATAGACCTTACGAAACACCAGGGCAAGCCCCGCAACAAGGAACGGGATGGCGACAGCGAACACCAGGGCGAGGGAATTCCCATTCTTGATCACCATGATAAGAGCGAAAATGAGCATGAGGGGAGCCCTGATGCAGATACGGATGATCATCTGGAATGCCATCTGCACATTCTGCACATCCACCGTCATACGAGTGATGAGGCTGCTGGTTGAGAAGCTGTCGATGGTATGGAAAGAGAAATCCTGAAGGTTGTGGAAGATATCATGCCTTAGATTCTTGGCAAATCCTGCGCTTGCCTTTGCTGCGGTGATGCCTCCAAGGTATCCGAACAGGAGAGAGAGCATGGCCGCGCTAATGAGGATGATGCTCATCTTTCCCAGATAGGGCATGTCGGCCTTCATCACTCCATTATCAATGACATAGGCCATCAGGGCCGGTATGGCGACTTCCATTGCAACTTCCCCTACCATGAAGAGGGGGGTGAGTATTGTGGGTGTCTTGTATTCTCGTATTCTACTGAGCAAAGTTCTTAACATGCATATTCTCCAATTGGGTAGTGAGTTTACCCAGCGTGATTTCTAAAGTCTTCGCTTCCTGTTCGCTTAATGAACTGTCAAGCAAGATATCCATCCTCTCAAAGATGGAATGGCAAGTATTGGCCAATTGGGTCCCTTTCTCTGTCATGTATATCCTCTTGAGCCGTTTGTCCTCATCCTCTGAGATGCGAATGATCAGCTGGTTTTTCTCCATGGTCTGAAGTATTCCCGTCACCGAGGAGCGACGAAAGTCAAAAATCGTCTCAAGATCTTTTTGATAGACGGGTTCCGTGTGGCAGGCAAGGTATCCGATGATTCTCGCCTGCATGGTGTTGATGTGGTTCTCTTGCAGTACCGCATTGCTGAAACGTCTCAGACGTCTGGAAAAATGATTGATGGCGAAGCCAATTGAATAGGTGGGTTGCATAGGTCTCCATTAGTTCGTGCCCTAACAATATAGAGATATTACCAAGAAAGGACAATATGAAGTTTGTGAAAAAGTGTGTAGTTCCAAAACCCTTGGTTTAAGGATATAGTGGATACATGCGAAAGCTGTTGAAATTCATTACAGGAAGGCTCTTCTTATCCACGGTGCTTATCATATTCCAGGTGGGTGTCTTGGCATATGTGATAACAAGCACCAGCCATAATGCCTTATGGATGCAGCTTTTTTCCGCAATGAGCATAATCATGACAGTTGTGATGTTGAGCAAGGATGAGAATCCCGCCTACAAGATCGGGTGGATGCTCATCTTCATGGTATTTCCCCTTTATGGTGGAGTGTTTTATATTCTCTTTGGCAATAAGAAATTCACTTCAAGGATATCCTTCAAGAGGGAATCCTTTTATCAAGCTTATAACCAAGGGCTCAAGAATGTCCCCAAGAACGAGGATGCCGTTTGGAAAGTTCTGGCAGCCAGGGATACCGATCTGGGCAAGCAGGAGCAATATCTTGAGAGCATCAGCGGGTTTCCTGTTTGCCAGAACACAGCAGTGAAGTTCTATCCTCTCGGGGAAGACTGGTTCGTGGATATGATTGAGGAGGTGAGGAAGGCGAAGTCCTTCATCCTCTTGGAGTTCTTTATCATTGAAGAAGGGGAACTGTGGGACCTG
>JBAXZS010000145.1:0-6414 GCA_041670175.1 Sphaerochaetaceae bacterium
ATCATCCGGGGCTCTTTGGCAACAAGACCAGGCAGGGGAAGCAATAACCCCCTGAAGAGGGATTCTCCCTCTCTCTTGCCTAGATGCTGCTCAATGGGCAAGGGGGAATAGATACGTTTCTCGGCATAGGCAAGGATGGCATCCATGATCGCCTCCTTGCTCTGATAATGCTTGTATATGGCTCCCTCGGTGAGGTCCACAGCAGTGGCGATCTGCCGCATTGAGGTCCCGTCATATCCATTTTGGGAGAACAGCCTGATAGCCGCCTCAAGGATTCTTTCATTGGTGGGAGAGGCCCCCGGTTCATTGACGGGTCTGCCTTTTCTCCCCTTATTCATGGTCGGCTGCCTTGCGTATGGTTCCTGCCCCACTGATATGCTGGGATATTTCAGGATTCCCCCGGTAAGTGACCGTTCCTAGCCCGGTGATGGAGACCTTCAGAAGTTGTTGGACGAATACAGAGACCTGGGATGAGCCCGATATCTTGATATCACACTGTTCTGCCACCATGTCCTTGGTATCCAGCTTTGCCGCACCGTTACAAGTGAGCCGCAAGGTTGAGACGGAACCTTTCCGTATCTCAATGGTACCTGCTCCATTGACTGTTATTGATAGTGCCTTCTGGTCGAACGCATCAGCAAGGAACGAGCCTGCGCCATTGAGTGTGATGGCCTCGATTTCGGGAACCGTGATGTCAATCTCGCATTTCCCTACAGTATGCAGCAACCTCCAGTTTTTCAAGAAACCCTTGCAGGAAAATCCAAGATAAAGGGTATCCTGCTTGACATTGGTCTCGAACAGATCGAAAAGCTTTTCATCCATGGTCAGGATGACCGCTTGGGGGCCTTTGTGGATTCGTACCGTGCCGATGCCATCAAGCACGATCGAGGAGAAGGGTGGCACGGTTCTTGTCTGGGATTGGGCTTGGATGGGGCCTGCGCATAGGGCAAGGGAGATGTTGGAAAGCAGGAATATCATGGGAGCTTGGTGCATAAAGTTTCTCCTATAAGTAAATAATCGTTTACTTACTTATAATACAGGACCAGGACATTCTTGTAAAGCCCTCAGCCTGGTCTTCTCACACAGACCGTATCGAGGTTTCTGTCCTTGAGGTTGGGATAATAAGTCACTGAATACCTGGAGGTATCGATTCCGTTCTCGATGCTCCGTAGGGAGGGACTGTAGATAAAACAACCGCCAGATATCAAAGAGTTGAGTATTTCGTGGTATTTCTCCTGGTAGATTCCTCTCTCCTCATCCTGGTTGAGTATGCTTCGGCGAAAATGATTGGAGAAGGACATATGGGCTAGTACGGTACCCCAGGTATCCAAATGAAAATTGAAATCAAACCAATTGCAACGGAATATTCGTTTGTCATCGCTCACATATTGGTCGATTCCATATGTTTTTTCATATCCATGGGTACGTAGATAGGTGATTAATTGATGTTGTCTTCCGCATCCTATGTCAATCATCGGTTCAAGCATCGCTATATCTTTGAGCCGGAGTAACTGTACCTGGAACTCCCCGGTATATTCAGAGCAAGGGATGAATATCTGCTTCTGGTCCTTGCTGTGGGTATTCTGCCGTAACGCTTCAATCAACCTGTTCCTATGATCTGATACAATTGGTTCCAGGTTGTTCACCGAATTGTTCTGCAGGGACAGGTTCCTTAGGCTAAGGATAAGATCCCGGTAGATGAGGTTGATTTTATTTATCGTGGCATTCGACAAGGATGCGTATTGGTTGTTGTGAACACATTCCGTGGCAAAATAATTGTACAGGGATCCTGATAAGCTTTGGATTTTCTCTTCGGTGTTGATTCCTTGATAGAGGTAAAGGTTGTCCTGGATGGTTTTGATAATATCATGCTTGGTCTTTTCATCGCTAAGGTAGTTTATAATGTTGTCCATGTGCTGATTCCCTTCCCTGTCTCCTCTGGGATATCCATTCTATCGGCTCGGTTCGGGATTGGATACCATATTTGCGTACAAGGCCCTAAAATCCTCTGAAGCGAAGGAATGTATCTCAGAGGAAAAGGGCCTGCAAAAGTGATATGTGCCTATGCAAGATTCTTGTTTATTTCAATGAGATTTCCTTCGGGATCCCGGAAATGAACCACACGCATCCCCCAGCTTGCGATATCGTGAGGAGCGTTAAGGAACGTCACTCCTTTTGCTTTAAGTCTGAGATAGGTTTCATCCAGGTTGTCATCCTTGAAGCCCCATAAGCTTTTGTCCCGGTTGTTATTAGGTATCGCTAAATCGGCTGTATTGACTTCACTTGCCATGAGGTCCGTATTGAATAATTCAAGACCTACATTATTGCCGATATCGAATAACGCATAGACCTCGCCACATTTGCCAAAGAGCGGGGTGAGCCCCAGTGTCTTATGGTAAAAAACAAAACATTCATCAAATTTCTCGACTAGCAAACGGATACTTGTATACTCCATGGATGACTCCTTATGGAATATTATTCCACCAACAGATCCTTTCTGTATTGTAAAATTCGGACACGGTCATGCAAGAGCTTTTCCGGTGTTTGTCCTGTGAGATATTTAACAGTCTTGATGAAATGTGATTGGTCATAGAAACCCGAATAGGTTTCCATGGTGTTTTTTTGAATCAGGGATTCCCTGAATTTCAATATATCGACATACGTTTTACTGCTGATGCCGATTGTTTTCTTTACCATCCTATAGATTGTCTTTGCGCTCAGTCCCCATTCCTCTCCCATATCCTTGAGGGTGTAATCCAAATACCGGGAATCAATCATGTTGAAGATGCTTGTGGTTGGATTGTTTTCATCGGGGTTTCCCATATTCCGTGCAAGGGACTGGTCAAGATACGCAACCAAGGATTGTTCGTTTTCAGCAAGTCTGGATATTTCATTGATGTCGATTGACAAGTCGCGAAGATTGAAACTTGAAGAGGAATCGACCATCGAATTGACTGAGAGGTGTCTTATCCCAAGGAACTGTGGTTTGAATTGGATACCCACCGCAGTGGTATTTGCAAAGGTGAGTGATAAGGCTTTTGTCCATATCCCCGTAAGTATTGTGTTGCCGTTTCCTTGAAGGAAAGTTATTACATCAAAATATCCATCCGGCAAGATATTGAATTCATGAGGGTGCTGTCCAGGAACCCTGTACACCCAATAACAATGGATGAACGTCCGGAGGTCTGTTTTGGGCAAGAATTGGTGATACATGACTTTTTTATTCATCGATGGCCTGTTCTGCGATGGTACCATGTCAGGAAAGTCTGTCAAGATTTTTAGATCAGGGTGTTGGGGATATCATATCAGGCAATTGTCTTCAGCTCTCGACTTTCTGGCTTGGAATCTACACAATAAGGCTATGGCTACTTCCAATATTCTCGACTACCTTCGATGGAGAGGCGACCTGACTCTTGCACAGGATTCCTTCAATAGTGTGGACAACCTGCTCTTCAGTACGCTTGCTTACCTTCCTTTCTCAAAGGTTTGCGCACCCGCAGAGAGAATCACTCTTGATTCCTTGGCCCTTCGTTTTCAGAGCCTGCCACTCGAGCCTGGTGATGATCCGAGAAACCGTCAGCAACTTGAGGCGATGGGGAAAAGCCGGCGCTTTGGTTCTATGCAGGTCTTTGGCTGTCATGAGGAGTTCAGCGAGGCGCAGGAAAAGCAGTATGCTTCCTTTGCCATCGATACAGGCTATGGCGCCACCTGTCTCTCGTACCGGGGTACGGACACTTCCCTGGTGGGTTTGAAGGAAGACTTCAACATGGGCTTCCTCTCGGTGATACCCGGTCAGGTGACAGCTGCAAAGTATCTGGTTGAGATAGCGGCGCATACGAAAGGGCCCCTGCTTCTGGTCGGGCATTCCAAGGGAGGGAATCTCGCCGTATATGCCGCGATGCATGCCCCGACTGAACTGAAAAAGCGTATTATTGCCGTATACAACAACGATGGACCTGGTTTTGAACAGAGTGTGCTCGACAGTGATGGATACCACAGCGTGCTGGACCGTGTGCATACCTTTGTTCCCCAGTCCTCCATCGTGGGGATGCTGCTCAATCATGCCGAACGCTATACGGTGGTGCATAGCACCCAGTCTGGCGGCATCATGCAGCACGATCCTTATACATGGGAAGTCATAGGCAATAATTTCATCTGTAACAGTGATGTGGACCTGCCTGCCAAGTATTTCGACCGGACACTGAAAAACTGGTTGAGTGAAGTATCGCCAACCCAGCGGGGGCAGTTCATCGATACGGTGTACCGCTTGTTCTTTAATGCGAATATCCGAAGCATAAACCAGATTCAGCGGCATTGGTTTTTGACTTCCAAGGCTCTTGTCATGGAGATCAAGGACCTGGACAAGGATACAAGGCGGATGTTGCTTTCCACTGTCGAGGCCTTGTTTTCCTCTGCCCATGCTGTTGCCCTGGATTTCTCAAGGAGACCTCAGGCTTTGCCTGATCTGAAACAGCATTGAGCTTAAGAGAGTGGGCGTTGCCACCAGTTTCGCTTCTCCTAATTTAATTTGCTTTTTTGTGTATTCATAAAGCTTTATACTCTAGTAGTTACTTTTTGTCTGCATCTCATTTTCCAAATTCTTTGCATTTCCGGTTCCCAAAGCAAGTGATGCAACAGCATGTTGTTTCTGCGTGATTGTATAGTTTGCTACGTTCTTCCCTTCGGGCAAAGGATGGCAATCGGAAGGAAGGCCTGCTGTAACCCATTCGCTCAATTTAGAATATGCAGGGTACCCGAGCTTTCTGCATGTACCTCTTAAATTTCTACCATGTCCCTTATAATACTCGACCGCAGCTTTCCTCTGCTCATAGGAATACCCATATGGGTTAGAATCTGCCTTGTCAGCAGTGCCTGTTGCTTGATACTCTTCATACCATTTCCTTAGTGAATGATAGTCAGGATACCCAAGTTCCCTTACGACCGCAGAAGCACTTTTGTCAAACTTAATGTAAAGTTCTACAGCTTTCTTTCTCTTCTCGTATGAATACATTCCCTTCTCCTTGTCGAGTCCAAGAAAATGTCTTCACCCCCGTTAGCATGCATTGATGCTCATTACTGCACGATAACGTAAATTAATGTGAAGTAATGCATCGTTTTGCTTGACAGTTTTTACTACCTTGACCATACTATGGGTGTAGGACAAAAGTTCTACTCATTGCTGGCAGGACCAGTAGTGATTGCGATGATGTAGGTATTGGGCCAAGATACAGTGCCTGCTGAGCTGTGAAGGGTTTGTGCGTGCCGCACCTTGGCTGTAGGAAGTGGTGCCGTAAGGTGGTGCTTACCGAAAGAAACGTACTTCTTTAAAAAACCTGAAGCGATGTCTTCAGGTTTTTTTTCGAGTAAGGGGGACAGGATTGGACGATTTGCTTTTGTGTTGCCAGTCTTTTTCCCGACTGGCTTCATCCTGTACCTACTATTTTGTTGTTGCAGCGAAAGGAAAAAAATATTCGATAAACATCCAGTTTGAGCAGGAACAGTTCATACATCTCACAGGGATTTCCGGACATCTTCGTGATCTTCCGATTGCAAGAGAGAGCAGCGGTTTTCTTGTAAAGGAAATAGAGGAGGGAAGGCTTACCTTGGATTATCTGAAAAAAAGCCAATTTTTCTGCTGCAATGAAATAGATATCGCTGCAAGAATCAAATGTGTAGCAAAACTCGATGATTTCCTTCGATCTGAAAATACTGTCATAGATTATTTGGGTCGGTCTGATTCCCGATCTAGGATACAGGCAGATTGGCTTGTTCGTGGAGAAATTGATGGTAATCGTTGTTACCTATTTCTTGTATCAAAAAAAAAGCACAAAGAACCTGTGGATCGTTCAAGTGGTGATTATGTTTGTAGCTCAATGTTTCCTGAGAAAGGAATTGTTTACGGTTCTCAAGGAAGAGTGATGACTACACTTCTTAAACGAAGAAATAGTATGGAAGGTAATATTTCTGAAACTATCTATGTTCATCCAAAATATCAAGATAGTGTTTGAATGGGAATTACAACAAAAAACCACTGATTAGCACAGTGGCGAAACCTCTGCGTATTCACAAGTGCCTGGAAGCCGGGCACTGGGAGGGAGATACTGTCTATAGTTCAAGGAACGGGTCGAAAGCATGCCTGCTGACGCTTGTGGAAAGGAAGTCGAGGAGAGAGCTGATACTCAAAATACCCGACAGGACCTCGAGGTCGGTGAGAAACGGGATTGACCGGATAGAGAAGCAGCTTGGAAGTCGTCTTTTCCGCATGGTATTCCTCTCCATCACTTTCGACAACGGAGCCGAGTTCGCCGATGTCCCGGGCCTGGAGAACTCAGTGCTGACCCAAGGCAAGAGGACCGTATTGTATTTCGCCCATCCTTACTGTTCCTGTGAAAGAGGCACTAATGAGAATCACAA
>JBAXZS010000146.1:0-6375 GCA_041670175.1 Sphaerochaetaceae bacterium
GGAAAGCTTCCTCTTTTCTTCTTTTTCTAATTGTTTTATGTCATTTTCCGGGGTAGGAAGATTTTCAGGCATTGTTCCTCCAAGTTCTTCTATGGTTTGTCTGACCTTTTTCCCAACCTGATAATGTGCGTCATTTGCATTTTGCTTATTAGTGATTCTTTCTCTTCTGATTTTCTCGTCGGTCTGTGTAGCCCTGAACAGATTTGCCGCTAACTCTGTGCTCCCCATATGATCGAGGATTGGCTCGTTCTTCTTCAAGCCCTTGTGTTGTTGGATATCTGTGGCATTCATACCACCGTAGAGTCCTCTGTATCCGAAGTTCTGGAAAATGGCAAAATCCTTGGTATCCTTGATGCCTGCAAAACTGGCGGCCTCCGCAAGTGACTTGTTATGTTCTCGCAGTTCGTTTCTGATAGACATGCGCTTGTGGTCCTCATCCAGTTTTTCTATCTCATCAGTTTTTTCCTGTTTTCGTGTCTGTATGGCAAAATATGTCTGACCTGCCGCTATGGCTTCTTTGCCAGGATCGCCATTCTGTACTACGAGGTAACATGCATATCGGGTAAGTGCTATATCTGTAATATGTCGTTCCGAATTGAGACCAATAGTTACCATTTTGCTGATGTCGGCAAAATGGTTAGAAACGTTTACTTTGCTGTTTTTGCAAGATTCCTTTGCTTTTTCGATTACTTTTACAAAATTGTCCCATTTTTGGTATTCTAAGACTTTTTGAAGTTCTCTTGCGGACCAATACTCAACATTGTTTTTAGTTAGGTGCTTCACTTTATCGAAAATCGTCGCATCAAATTTAAAGCCATTGCTATCCATTTTTACCTTCTTTTGTGATGAACTGGAATTCAGGACTCCTTTCATATCTATGAATTTTTTTCCATTGAATAAATTCGCAATCTATGCTCCTTGTCTTTTAGTTTTTGGGGGTTGCTCGACCTGCACTGACATGACCATTGGTTCGATCATATCCAGTTGCTGTTCTGATAATGAGGAGAGATGTTCGGCCAGTTTCATAACTCTTGAAGGGAACGGCTGGGTTTTTGCCTGCTCTTTTCCTGTGAGCAGGTATTCCATGGAGACTCCAAGAACTCTTGAAATAGAAAGGATACTCGTCGCATCTGGAAGCCTAGCACCTGAACGTTGGTTGACCAATGTTCTGTAGTTCAGTGCAGCTTTTTCAGCAACTTCCATCCATGATATGTTTCCGATAGTTTTATCAGCAATTTTCCAGAAGTAACATCCATCTTCTTTATATCTCATAATTAGAATTTACCACGTTATTAGAAAAAGTCCCTAAATAGTTAACTTTTTATTGAATATTACCTAAGTAGTGATTATAAATAAAGCATGAGTTACCTAAGTAGTGAAAAATTGACAGTGGCAATATAAGCCATGAAGATAAGAATAGGGCAAAATCCATTGCAAAAAAACAGGTATGACATTTCAAGGTTGGCTTGGACAACTTATCAAACGAGAAATTGAAAAAGATACGTTCTTTACTACTGGAGAATCTAAATGATGGCAGTGGTTGTTATCCGGATTCAAATGCATTTGATATAGATGTCCTTGTTGCAATAGGACACTTGAGTTTTGGCCTGCTGACGAGCTCCGGCGGCTCCATACCATAGATCTCCTGTAGGTGCGCCTGGATGTTCCGTACGGCCATGCCGTTGGAATACAGGGCGATTATCGGCTCTTGGTGAAATATCCGTTGCGATTATTACCGCTCAGGTCGGTAGGATGTGCTTCTCGAGGTTCTGCCTGTTGCTCTTGCAAAGGTTCTTCGAGTAATGGCCCCCTCTCATGATTCTGTCCCTGATGTATGGGCAGGAATCCCATATCCACCAGGGTCCTGAGAACTCCTTGAAAGTGATCAGGGACACTTTATCCTGATGGATGGTCCCGTCCTTAACCTTGGAGAGGATACGCTCCATCTCTGATGCCTTGCTTTTTTCCCCGGTGGAGTGTTTCACCCGTTTCCCAAACTCATAGGTGTAGTAATAGGAGATCCAGCCAGTCTTGAATTTTCTTTTTGTGAGAGTGAACTCGTTCCTAAAGCCCATTTTTTCTCCATCCAATTGAGTCCTTATTGAGTACACTGAACAATTTTGAGGTGAAACAAGGCTGGACATAAAAAAAGCCTTGTTATGCAATTCCTTGCACTACAAAGCTTTAAACGATTGCCCAGAAAAAGACTCGAACTTTCATGGGTTTGACCCCGCTAGGACCTGAACCTAGTGCGTCTACCAATTCCGCCATCTGGGCGCAAGGACTAATATAAGGAATCTTTGTTAGCGTGTCAACATTGAAAGCAGAACCATCGCCTGCACTATGATGACGTCCTCATCAAGACAATGCTCGGTGGTTTTCGCCTTGAGAGAGATACGAGAGATATCCAAATCCATGATTCTTGCCAGATTTGCCCTGATTGTGTCGATATAGGGCCTGAGTTTCGGTTCTTGCAGGATTATCGTGCAATCGATGTTCTCTATGGTGTTCGGTTTGATAAGCTCCAGGGTCTTCCTCAAGAGAATGGTGCTGTCGATATCCTTGTACTGGGGATCAGTGTCAGGAAAATGGGAACCGATGTCTCCCAGGGCCAAGGAACCTAGTAGCGCATCAATAATGGCATGGACAAGCACATCCCCGTCGCTATGGGCGACCTCACCCTTCTTGCTTTCAATTACAATGCCCCCGAGAATCAACTTACGGCCTTCCGCAAGCCGGTGCAAATCCCATCCTGTCCCGATTCTCATTGGTTTTTCGCCTCGAGCATTGCCTTGTTGAGCTCATGGGCGGCCTGTTGGGCCCTCAGACCTTCCCTTCGCGCCAATAGATACTGGTCTATCTGCGCCTTGGCATCAGGGATCTCCTCCAGATAGGTTATCTTCCTGTTCTCCCTATCCCCTTGGCAGACACCCACCTTGAAGCCTGCATCAGTGAATATCTGGGTATCATCAATGTATTCCCTCTTCCTTGCCTGGGCAGCCTCATGCGCCTGAAGAATTTCAGGATATTTGAATATCTGAGGGGTTTGCACCCCGACCGTGCTCTTCCTTTCCAGGTGGTTGATGATCAATCCATTCTGATCGATACCCTTGGGCGCATCGACAACCATCAGGGCAGGGGCGGAACCTCCGAAGACAGTGGCATTGGCCAGGGTCTTGATAATAAGGTCCTCGGTGACAAAACATCTTGCCCCATCATGGATAGCCACATATTGCACATCCAGATTCAGATTTCTGATCATTTTCAGACCATTGAACACACTCTCCTGACGATTTTCACCACCAGGACAAAGAATCAGAGGGACCATTTGATGTTCAAACAAATCCTCCAAGGCGATTGCACATTCCTCTTGCTGTTCCCTGGGACAAGTGACAAGGACAGCCTTGCAGCTCGGGATGGCGACAAACGGAGCCGTAGCCCGATACAACACCGTATGCCCCTCAATGGACAAATATTCTTTCTTAACTCCAGTTGAGCTGAAACGTTCACTTTTTCCCGCTGCGGTGATTATCGCTGCCAAAGAAGGGAACCCCATCTATTTCTCCAGTTTGGAAAAGACCATCTTCTTGATTTCCAAGGGATCTTTCTTCAACGCAAAAGAGGATTCATCAATGAGAAGATTCAGTGCATTGTCATAGAGCTTGCGTTCCTGTACAGGAAGTTCTTTGATTTTGCTACGATGGTACAAGGATTGGACCACACGGGCGAATGAAGCGATGGAACCCTGTCGAAGCAGGTCCACATTCATTTTATACCGATCCTTCCAGTCGATGGGGAGTTGCTCGTATTTGTCTGATATGGAATTGATGGCGTCCTGGGCTTCCTCCGCAGGAACAATGGCCCTTACTCCGATTTCCTTTGACTTGTCGACTGGGACCATCACGGTCATATCTGAGGAATTCAAATAAATGACATAATACTTAGTAGGGATACCTTTGAAAGTACGTTCTTCGATCTGTTTGACGATACCGACACCTTGAAGTGGATAGACAATATGTTCACCTACCGAAAACTCAACTAACTTTTGCTCTGAACTCATAGTTCACAGTATACATGAAAAATGAAGTAAAAACAATCAAGGAAGGGTGGGGAAGTTTTTTATTTTCTCTCTGTGCCATAAGGGTTTTTGAGAAAAAAAAGATGAGTCTTGATTCATGCCATCCTAGTAGGCAAGGAATAGGTTTGTAAGATATATTTTATGTATTATGATTCACCAAATTCGAAGATGCGGGATATTGTTGCATCCCACATCCTTACCCTCGGCCATGGGGATTGGTTCTTTTGGGGACGAAGCCTATGCCTTCATTGATTTATTGGAGCGCACTCATATTACCTTATGGCAGATGCTGCCATTGGGACCCACAGGATACGGGGACAGTCCCTATGCCGCTCGCTCCACCTTCGCTGGTAATGAACTCCTGATAGACCTCAAGAGCCTTTCTTGTGAAGGTTTCCTCACTCTGGATGACGTGCTGAAGGTTCCTGCCTTTAGTACAAAACGTATTGATTATGGAGTCATCCGCTCCTTCAAGGAACCCTTGCTCGATAAAGCCGCCAGGACTTTTCTTCAGAAAGCCGATGAGAAACAAAAAACACAATATCAGGATTTCTGCCGGCGTAACAGTTGGTGGTTGGATGACTATGCCCTGTATGTGAGCCTTTGCCGGGCTTATGGTGATTCCCGGTGGAACAGCCGCTGGCCCAAGGCTTTGAGGATGAGGCAGCCTGAGGCTCTCGCATCTGCAAAAGCGGAACACCACAATGAGATTGAACATACGAACGTATTGCAGTTCTTTTTTTATGAACAATATCTTGCTTTGAAAAAATATGCCAATGAGCATGGGGTGAGAATCGTAGGTGACATTCCCATCTTTGTCGCTCCTGATAGCGTTGATGTGTGGACCAACAGGGAGCTCTTCAAACTTGATAGCCAAGGAAACC
The DNA here is from genome assembly GCA_041670175.1 of Sphaerochaetaceae bacterium. GTDB lineage: Bacteria > Spirochaetota > Spirochaetia > Sphaerochaetales > Sphaerochaetaceae > JBAXZS01. Next base: position 4,963 of record JBAXZS010000146.1, read on the forward strand.
AGCTGGCCGGTAGCGGGGTTCCCCCTGACGCATTCTCCTCTGATGGACAATTATGGGGTAATCCTTTGTATGATTGGGCCGAGCATGAAAAAAGCGGTTTCGCTTGGTGGATTCGGCGCATGAAGCATATGTTCACCCTCAGTGATATCGTACGTATCGATCATTTCAGGGGGTTTTGCGCCTGTTGGGAGGTGCCCCAAGGAGAGAAAACCGCCATTAACGGGAAATGGGTTCCTTCCCCGGGGACTAAATTCTTCGACTGCCTGAAAAAGGAGTTGGGAGAGGACCTGCCTGTTATCGCAGAGGATCTTGGAGTCATCACCGAGGATGTGGCTACATTACGCGATTCCAATAACTTTCCAGGAATGAAAATCCTTCAATTCGCGTTTGGCAGTGATCAAAAGGGAAGGTTGGATGCCACCAATGCCTATCTTCCCCATAATTGCGCTTACCAGAGCATCATCTACACTGGTACCCATGACAATAATACCACAAGAGGCTGGTATGACTCTCTTGACGGGCATACCAAGGATATGATCCGCCGGTATCTTGAATGTCCTGATGATCAGGTGGTATGGCAACTTATCCGTAGCGCTCTGATGTGCGGGAGCAAGGCCGCCATATTCCCCATGCAGGATTGGCTTGAGCTTTCCTTTGATGCAAGAATGAACACTCCCTCCACTTGTGGGGGTGATAACTGGTCCTGGCGTTTGGAAAGCCTGGATATCCCCTCCTGGAGGATCGACCGGCTACGTGACATGATCAGCCTGTATGGACGTGAGGGAAACTGATCATGAGAGGGCCTGTACGAGAAAGTCCAGGACTTCTTGCACCTGCTGGTCCTTCTCCTTTCCCCTCAATGAAAGGATTTCCTCTTTTTTGTACCATATGTTTGAAAGTAAGGTTTCGAGTGTGGGGACCAGTGCGGTGTCTAGACAATCGGAGAATGCCCTGGCCCTTTCGATGTACCCCCGCTGTACCTCAAGATGCAGAGTCACCTCACCCCATGGGAAACGGTGGACAAGCTTTTGCGAGAAAGACGGGGTCTTCTCCAATATCGCCTGACGGTCAGAGAATTGAGAGGCCAACTGCCTTGTTTCTTTCTTGGTGGAGAAATCCTCAGAGACAATAGGGCCTTTCCCATAGTGTTGTTCAAAGGCCTTGATGAAGGCCTCCCTCACCAGGCCTGTTGTGATGTCCTTTCGTATCTGTTGGAGATTTCCCACCCTGGATTGGACACTTTTCACCGCCTTGCTTCTGAGCTTTTCCAAGGAGGGGGTGAGATACCGTCCCATCACACTAAGGTCGGAACTCACCAGGAGCGTACCATGGTGACAGTATCTATCCTTGGTATTTTGAAAAGCATTTCCACTGATTTTCCTACCTGAAGTGACAATGTCGTTTCTTCCGGAC
>JBAXZS010000147.1:0-6367 GCA_041670175.1 Sphaerochaetaceae bacterium
CAGAATTTGGTAAGCCTAAGAGAGGAGCTCGACAATACAAAGAATTACTTTTTTATCCAGCAATACCGATTTGGACCTCGTTTGTCCTTGCAAGTCATGCTCGCTGATGATTGCGAAAAAGAAGCAATGGAAATCAGAATCCCTAAATTGACACTGCAACCCATAGTCGAGAATGCAATTATTCATGGATTGGAATGTAAACTCGGAGAAGGTATCGTGCGAATAAAAATCGAGGTGATGGATTCCCGTTTATTAATTACTGTCAGTGACAACGGAGTGGGAATGGAGGCAGAGCAAGTAGTGGCTCTCAGACATGCACTTTCAGTAAAAAGCTCTGAGGGTCTGGCAAAAAAGGAAGGAGGAATTGCACTGGAAAATGTCAACCATCGAATCAAGTTGCTTTTTGGGGAAAGATATGGGCTTGACATCACCAGTTGCATCGGTGTGGGGACCGATGTAATGATAAGCCTCCCCAGAAGTGTGCCAAAAGAAGTAGTAGGATGAAAAAGGAAATCCTTCGTTTAGAATCAGTAAGCCAACCACCATATCTTGATGAGGTAACCCTGCATATCTGTGAAGGAGAGATAGTCGGGATAATTCCGATAAACAATCTTGGGATAAATGAACTTGTCTCGGTCATCACTTCAAATACTCCTATTCATTATGGACATGTCTTTTTCGAGGGTATATGTGTCGATGACTATCTGGGGCAAGCCTCAAAAGAAAACAAGGTAATGGTAATCGCCAAGGAGGGGACCCTCATCAACTCATTAAATATCGAAGATAATCTGTTTGTCCTGCGGAAAGGGACTCGCCATTATGTGGTTCGTAAAAAATTGCTCAATGATCAAAGCAGAAGATTGCTTGAGGATATAGGGTTACAACTGAATCCCAAGACGTTGGTTGGGGAACTACCTTACTTTACCCAGGTGGCATTGGAATTTGCAAAGGCTCTTGTGACTGGAACGAAATTGGTAATTGTTCGAGACCTTTCCAGTTTTGTTCAGGCATCCTATCTTGAACAACTGCATCAAATGATAAGGAAACTCAAGCAACGTGGAATCAGTTTTCTTTATATTTGCAATCATCACCAAGAAAGTTTTCTTATCTGTGATCGATGTTATTTACAAAAAGAAGGTCATATGATCAAGTGTCTGGAACCTTTTGAGATGACAGATGAAGTAATGGCTCATTATGATACGGTGTTCTCCGACAAGGTCGAAAGTTCCGAACGCCAAAGTCTGTTTGCACAATATAGACCTACTACGCACAGAGTATTCCAAACCAACAATTTGTGTTTCCATTCCCTTAGAAATCTTACAATGACAATACAGGAAGGAGAGACTGTGGTCATTTTAGGAGATGATGACTCATTAGTTGACGATTTCTTTCTTGTGCTGGAGGGTGTATTCAAGCTGGATGCAAGTATTGTCAGTCTAGACGAGACTTCTCTAACCCCCAGAGATCGCAGGATATCACTTGTAGGCAAAAATCCATTAAAAAATGCCCTTTTCTATGAGTTATCGGTGATAGATAATATATGTTTTTGCGCCGATCATAAACTTAAAAACCTCTGGAGAATTCCTCGCTTGAGGCGTTCAATCGCTACACAACTTGCCCAAGAGCTGGGTCCCTGGATATATAACAAGGACCTGTATGAGCTTTCAACAAGCCAATTCTATGAAGTGCTGTTCCAACGGATACTACTTCAGAATCCACGTTTGGCTGTATTTGTCCAACCGTTTTCAACACTGGATATGTATCAAAGGATTCGCACCATAGAATATTTCGATATGTTCCGCAAAAAGGGTATTGCGGTTTGCATCCTCGCCGTCTCCCTGTCGGACTCTCTGCAGATTGCCGATCGACTACTGGTAATCGAGAACGGACAAATAAGTAAGGTTTACCAGCGGAGTGAATTCTCAACCTACAGGGGGATTGCCGGTTCAAAACCCAAATAACATCCGACACGAAAGTCATGGATTCTTTTTTCTAAAAAATCATGCAAGATAATCGATACTACAGCTAGGTGATCTTGAAAAGAATATTCACCTTTTTGAAAATACTTTTGGATAAAAACCCAAGCTATATTCTGAATATATGCGTTACATAAGAAGCTGCTCAAAAGGCTTTTGAAAACTTTCCTCTTGAGACAGCTTTTCCCATAATAAAACCCTCACTTCCTAGAAGGAATATCCAACCTTTGCCTGTACATACCCATTATCCTTGAATGCAAAGAACTCACTGCTCTGGTTCGTGACATGGATATACATACCTGAAAGGGACACATCCAGACCCTCCGCAAGGGTATAAGTCAGCTTGGGCATCACCATCAGGTCCCCATATTCAACACCCCAGACCAGATTGCACTCGGTAGCAAGTTTCCCATGGAAGAAAGCGTCCGTGAGCGAGAACACCATCTTGTTCTTGCACCAATCGCCATTCGCAACATAATCCACGTCAGAGGAATTCGTAACCTGATCATTTCCCAATAAGTAGGAACCAATATCCTGCACATTGAAATTGAGATTCCCTATGGGGATATCCACATCAAATCCAATGACCCAGCCCAAGCTATTGTTGTGTACCCACAAATCAGTACCGGCGACATCATCTGTCAGGTTATAGGCAAATTCCCCTTTGAAATTGCAGGGTCCGACAACCATCGCACCTTCCAGCCCAAATACCTGCAACCGATCATATTCAAGTGTGGGCAACTGGGATAAAGAGACCTTGCTCAGATTCGCCGAAGGTTGTTTCTCCCGACCTGCATAATAGGAGACCCCCCAGTCAAAGTTATTCACCGTACCAGTAAGACGCAAGCCACACTGTCCGTATCCCAAGGTATTGGTATCGGGTAACAAAGCATCCGATGAGATACTGCTCAGATAGGCTACAGCTTGAGCTTCCTTACCTGCATTGAACAACAACTGAGCATTGGTCATCGCGATATTGCTGACCAGCGCATTCAGTGTTGTGTAAGAAGAAGGAACCCATTGCCCTTCGGTGGCATACCGGTCGGCAACCATGAAAGGAGTGTACACTGCTTCAATGCGCAACTTCTCCAAACCATTGTATGCAAGACGGACCATAGGAAGCGCAAGCCTGCGATCAATATAGTCAGGAACTATGAAATCCGTATAATCCGTGGCATTGAAGTTGTCAAGGACATGAAGCTTATCCCCTTTGCCCCATACCACTTTCATTTTGCCGGCTTCCACAACAAAATCACCAAGATAACCTCGCAAGGTCAACTCTTCAAGCACATCCAGAGGATACTCGGTGGCAATCTTCTTACTGACCTTGATCTTCGCATCGACATCCACCTTCTCGCCAGCATAACTCATACCCACTGCCAGCGTAGGGTCACTCGACACAGGAGTAAATTCCGTTGTGGCACCCGTGCAGGGATAATACCGTACAAAGTCCTCGACCTTACCATTCCAAGTGAGAGCGGAGACAACCGGGGTATCCTCATCAAAGGATCCAAAACTTCCAAGGCTCTCTTCGGCCCATACAGCTCCAACGGCAAGCACAACACAAAGGACAGCGACCAAATGTTTCTTACTCATACCCAACCTCCCTAGATCCTTCCTGTATTAAGAAAATTCTGGGTGAACACCTTACTCGGGACCGGCTTGTCCAATTCAATATTGGTGATCACCATCCTTGTCGAATGACCCGTCTGGACATTCACAAGGCAGTCGACGGTCGGAAAATCATAGGAAGAAACCTTCTTGATCTCCTCAACGGTCAGAACCTTCAGAAGAGCACCCTGCTTGTCATACAATTCCTCACAAATCGGAAGCATCGTGTTCTTGTCGACATAGACCATGCGGTACAAATACTGACTGGATTCCTGGTCCTTGGGTGTTGACTTTACCCAATAGCACTGGTATCCATTCTTCTCCACCGTCTCCTGCTGAAGTTCATGAGTGTCGGCATCCACCTCCCTGTCGCTCATATCATCATAGGTCGCATCACTGCCCATGAAGGATTTTGAGCCTTCGGAGGAGGCGATACGCCTGGTACTTCTCAGTGAGGGAAGATAAATCCACTTATTGGTTCCCCCATTGTCCTCGACCAGCAAGAACCGGGTATCCTTGACCGAGGCGGGACTCTTGAAGATGATGACAGCGCTGGTCTTGCCATCCTTGTCCTGACTCCATTCCTCAAGGACCCTTGATTGCGTACCTCCCTTTTTCTCAATGAGGTCCATCCTGACCAATGTATGGGTATATAAAGGAGTCTTCACCTCATGCACCTGTTGCATGATTGTCCTTCCATCAACTGCAAACACAGGGATACCCACCAACAGAACCCCCAGCACAGCACTAATCAATTTCTTTTCATATCTCATGATATTCCTCTCCTAAACTAATTCTTTTTATTTTTCCCAAGCCTGATAAAGGCCGGATCAAAAACATTAAGCAAACCTGGGATAACGGTCATCGCCAACAAGGAACTGGTGAACATGACAATCGCCACAAGAATGCCGATGTATCTCAGAACGATGAATTGCGAGCAGCAAAGTACCAAAAATCCAAATCCAACCGCGGTCGCATTCACCACAATGCCATGCCCGCTTTTGTGGAAGGTCTCCTTTGTGACCAAAGCCAAATCGTCAGAAAGAGCACGCTCGGCTTTATAGGTCTCCATGAAGTGAATTGTGTAGTCAATGCCGACACCTATCGCAACCGAGGCGATAATGCTGGTCACCAGATCAAGATGAATACCGGTAAGCCCCATGACCATGTAATTAAGGAGAATCGAGAGTGCAAGGGGGATACTTCCCAAAATTCCAGCCCAGAGCGACTTGAATGAAAGGGACAAGATGACCATTACACTCAGCAAAGAGAACAGGAGACTTGAAATCTGGCTCGAGACGACCATATCCGTCATGCTGACCTCCAATTCTCCAGTACCTGTCGCTTCCAAGGTATATCCCTGAGGGAAGTGCGCCGCTGCATAGGCTTTCGATTCTTCAATAATCTCTTTGGTGATATTCGTGCTATGAGTCTTAAGCTGCACCGCCATACGGGTTACTTTCGGTGAGAGCGCATCATCGTTGAATTGGTCAAGGGAACCACTAAAAAGCAACAAGTACTGTGACACGACAGAAGACAACTCCTCTCGTGAGGCAACAGGATACTTTGCTGTATCGTAAGGAATCTCGTAATAGGCCATGCCATTGAAATTGAGCTTTTTCTCAAGTTCGGTCACTATCTGCTCCACGGTCGCACTGCTCCCCCCAGCCTCGACATACGAGTCATGAAGCAGCGTCAGGGCGTCTTGTGTTGTCATCATTTCGGAGAGCTTTTTTGCATAGGTGACATTCGGGTCAAGATAGTCACTCCCCTCATGCACGGTCTCATCGCTAAAGCTCGAGAGACCCTCGTCCTCAAAGCTGGAAAGAGCGGTCCCTGACGACTCTTCATCCTTCTGAGAATCAATTGTTTCCTCAGCAATAACTCCGGTGGAAGGGATGTGCAGCACCTGGTTCATCCGTTTCACAAAGGTCGGAAAGGAAACTATCTTGCCGATTTCCGGATGGATATCCTGCAAATAAGTCGAGAGGTCATCCATCGACTTCAAAATCTCAGGATTGGTAATCGCACTCTCCGCCTCTCCTGCAATGGTAAAATAGACACTATTGGTGCCAGCGAACTTCTTATCGACATAGTCGATGTCTTTTCTTACTTCGCTCGACGCCGGGAAATAATTCACCAAGGAAGTATCGATGACCAAGCGGTTCAGGCCAATGCAGGACAGGATGACGACAGCCAGAAGAAACACAAGCAGACGAGCCTTTGTCCCTGCCACTCCCCTATAGACCGCATAGAGCCCATCCCCTTGGTTCCTCAGTTGTCTCATCTCCACGTTCTTTGTCAAATGAGCATAGACTTTTGACCGCTCTCCCACTTTATCCAAAGGCTTCAGTAATAAGATCGCAGGAATAAAAGTGAGAGAAAGAATCAAGGCGAAAGCAACACCGATCGCGGTAAAAACGGCAAAACTGTGCAACGGTCCGATGGGGCTGGTCATCAAAGAGATAAATCCCACAATCGTAGTGACTCCTGCAAGCGATACCGCAGTCCTCACTTCCTCAAGGCCCGACAAGACTATCTGTCGATAGGACTCAGGGGTAAGGGGCTCCTTGTTGCGATCCAGTGCGACATAATAGTGTGTCAGCACATGTATGCCATAGGCCGAACCGACTGCGATGAGCGCTACGGGAATAACAGAAGAGACAATGGAGAAGGTCTGCTTGAAAACGGCCATCAGTCCTACAGCCCACACGGTGCTCATAAGGACAGTAAGCAAGGGAAGCACCGTCCCATCGACGGTTCCGAAAGAGAACAAGAGG
>JBAXZS010000148.1:0-6296 GCA_041670175.1 Sphaerochaetaceae bacterium
ACTCCGCCAAGGTCTGGACCAACCTCACTCCCTTCTGCTGGGTCTCCTCATCAAGTGCGGATCCTGTATGGGGGTAATCCACCAGGATATCGGCAGGAGGAAAGTGATAATCAAGCTTCCCCCTGTTAAGCAAGGCGCTCTTGCCTTCATTCAACGAGCTCAGACCCCCGACACCAGAGGAACTCTGAAGATCATCCTCGATTTTTCCTGACTTCTCTTCTGCAGGTTCCTCTTCTTCCTTATGAGGTACCACACTGATCACCCTCTCTTGGTATTGCATCAGGGAAGTGCTTCCCGAAGGCGATTCGGAGGTTTTCAAAGGCTCCTTCCCGCCTTCCTCTTCTTGCCCATCCCCCATCTTTTGGTGATCTGAGAGAGGAGTCGCAGAGAAGGAAGAACCCTCAACCTTGAAATCCTTGTTGTTCCTTGTATTTTCCTCAACTGCGGCAACCAGCAATCCCTTACCTTTATTCTGCAAGGCGCTGGTTGTTCCCCCCTTGGGTTTCGGGGCTTTCCCAACTGCTTCAAGAGCCCCTTGAAGAAGGCCCGATAAGAATTTCTTCTTTGGTGGCTCTTTGCCTACCTCGAGAGGCTTCTGTATAGGAAAATTCTTCTCCACCTTTTCCTTGATGACTGAGAGCGCCTCGATTTCGGTGACGTCCGCCTCCTCAGGAGGGTCATCCCTTACTTCCTCCTTCTTCCTTGTAAGATGCTCCAAGGAAGGCATGTCCACCAAAGCGGGAAACTTCAGCTGTCCCACACTGGAAAGAGGCATGGTGACCTCCGCGGTAGTCTCGTCCTTGTCAGCGTCCTTCTTGTCTTTACCCTTCTGTCGATGCCTAGCATCCTCTTTCTGCTTTTCTTTTTGGAGCCGGGCTTCCTGCCTTTGTATCTTCTTCTGCTCCTTAACGGAATAATCATCAAGCTTGAAGGTATTATTGGCTTTGGCGATCTCAAGCTTTTCCTGGAAAGCCTTGCGTTTCTGGTATTTTCCATTAAGGGAAAAGGCAATCTTTGAGACAAGGGAGAAAAGCCCTACCTCAATGATAAAGGCGAAGGCGACAAACAAGGAGGCCATTCTCTCTGTGGTGTTTTGCAAAAGCAAGGTATAAAGACGCCGGGGGTGGGGAGTGCCAAACTTCATCTCAAAAAGAAAATTCAAGGTGAAGAACAGCAAGAACACAACAGGAAACAGAAAGAAGCTGAAAGGTTTCTTTCCTCTCAAGCTAAGACAGCAAACCCCAAGGATGAACAGCACCAATGCCAGAGGAATCAGGAAATACGGGGAACTTTGTCCAAATCCACAATAGGACACAAGAATACCCAATACCGGAACAAAAATTGAAGGCAACCGCCCTTGCACCTGCAAGACAATACCTGCAAGACACAACAAAGAACTGAGTATGGCCAGCAATCCCCCAACCAATGAGACACAACCTTTGTTCCTCTTTTTTCCCATCTTATTTCTTTCTTCCTATGCAAAGCGTCCTCTGGGCATCGAGGTACGGCACCTTCACGCTCTGCAAATCAAATTTCCAGTCCCCCTTGAGCTGACCCAACTCATACTGAAGGACTTCCATTCTTCCCTTGTACAACATCACGGTCCCCCCATCGGCCAATACGGAATCAACCTCGGACTCAACATCATAGAAAGGGTGGAACGCCCTGCAGGTCACAATCTCAAATTTCTCCGCGACCTCACAAAGACGCCGATTGAGCACCGTGGCATTGCCAATCTTGCAGGCCGCCAAGACAGTGAGAAGAAAATCAACACGTTTCTCCATCCGCTCCACCAATACAAAACGGCAGGATGGCAATGCAATGGCCAGAGGAATGCCAGGAAGCCCCGCCCCGCTTCCAAGATCCGCAATCACCGGTTTCTCATAACCTTTGGCAATATCCTGCAGGGTCTTGACAGCTACAAGGCTATCGGCGAAATGGCGGACAATGAAATCATCTCCATCAGCCTTCACCATCCTGAGCAGGGGATTAAAATATTCAAGGGTCTTATAATAATTCTCCAACTGAAGCATCTGCTCATCAGAGAAACTCAATTCCATTTGTTCAAGACAGGAGAGCAACAACGGCTTATTCATTCTTTTTCTTCCCTTTTTGCAAATGCACCAGCAGGATTGCCAAATCACTGGTACGGACCCCATTAACACGGAAGGCCTGCCCTATGGAATACGGACGGACCTGCTTGAGCTTCTCACGGCCTTCGGTACTGATTCCAACCACCTCATCATAACAAAAATCAGAAGGGATGAGCAAATTTTCCATTTTTTCAAAATGACTCACCTGTTTTTCCTGCCTGTCTATATATCCTTGGTATTTGACCTCCAACTCCACCTGATAGCGGATCGGTTCATCAAACTCCTTCAAGGAGGGGATGCTCTCACTGAGCTGCTCTATGGTCACCTCAGGCATTCTCAATGCCGCAAAGGCATTCTTGTTCTCATAGCTATGGCTTCTTAGAAGATCCTTCACCGATTCAATCTTGCTCAGCTTGTCATTGAGGCGTGCCAAATGCTCGGCATTCTGCAAACCCACATCATACCCTTTCTGGGTGAGACGCTGGTCGCTGGTGCCATGACTGAGATTCAGACGGTATTCAGCACGGCTGGTGAACATCCTATAAGGCTCGGTGGTCCCCATGGTGACCAAGTCGTCGATAAGGACGCCGGTATACGCCTCGCTGCGGGACAGGACCAGAGGTTTTTCCCCTTTGAGCTTCTGGGCTGCATTGATTCCTGCCATCAGGCCTTGGCAGGCAGCTTCCTCATAGCCACTGGTACCATTTGTTTGTCCTGCTATAAACAGTCCGCTGACTTGCTTTGTCTCCAGCGAGCTATACAATTGAGAAGGATTGAGATAATCATACTCAACCGCATATGCAGGCCTCATTATCTGAGCCTGCTCCAACCCTCTGACCGAGTGGATGAACGCATCCTGCACTTCCTCAGGAAGAGAGGAGGAAAGCCCGTTGAGGTACATCTCCTCGGTGCCTATCCCCTCAGGCTCAATGAACACCTGGTGGCGTTCACGCTGAGGAAAGCGGACCACCTTGTCCTCGATTGAAGGGCAATAGCGAGGTCCCTTGCCGACAATCTTGCCTCCATAAAGAGGACTTCGATGGATATTATCCCTGATTATCTGATGAGTTTTCTCATTGGTCCAGGTGATGTAGCATTCGGTCATCGGACGGTCTATGCGATCATAATCAAAGGAAAAGGGCATCACGATACTATCCGAACACTGGCTTTCCATCGCAGAGAGATCCAAGGAACTCTTTCGTACCCGCGCCGGTGTCCCTGTCTTCAGCCTTCCCACGGTAAAACCCTTTTGTCTCAGGGCGGTCCCGAGTCCTATGGCGGCCCTTTCATTGAGCCGACCGCACGGAGCATCGTATTCCCCAATGAATATCCTTCCTTCCATAAAAGTGCCGGTGGTCAGGACCATCACTTTGCTGGTTATCCTATGCCCCCGTTCGGTAACGACCCCCATAAAACTGTGTCGCTGCTCATCAAGGATGATATCGGTCACCGTATCCATGAACAACTGTAAGTTATGCTGGCTTTCCAAGGTCTCCTTGGCCAAACGGCTATAGGTGAACTTGTCAGCCTGGGCACGGGGGGCTTGCACCGCCGGCCCTCGTCGACGATTGAGAATCCTGTACTGGATCATACTCTTGTCTATAAGATGAGCCATCTCACCTCCCAAAGCATCGACCTCGCGCACAAGATTGCCTTTTGACAGGCCTCCGATCGCAGGATTGCAGGAAAGCCTGCCGATGGTATCCAGGCTTTGGGTAATCAAAAGGGTCGAGAACCCTATCCTGCTTATTGCAAGGGCCGCTTCGATTCCGGCATGCCCCCCTCCCACTACTATTGCATCATAATCCATATTATTTTCCTACACAGAAATTCGAGAATATCTTCTGAAGGATATCCTCGGCTGTCACAGCACCTGTTATTTCTCCCAGGCTCTGCAAGCCGTCCTGCAATACACTTGCTATGATATCCAGAGGAACTCCCTGGTTTTGCAAAGCCAAGGCACTCTCGATGGCTTTCTCGCTATTGATGAGAAGATCGTGCTGCCGTAACGACTGGATGACCACTTCCTGGTCGTCGACAGAAGGAAGATTTTCCTTCAGATGATCACCAATGGTCTTGAGCAACAGCTCAACACCCTCTCCCGTCACTGAGGAGATGCAAAGACCGGTCTGACCTGACGACTGACGGATATCGCTCTTGCTGGTGACAATCAAGGTCTTCTTGTCACAAGGAGGAGGTTGCTCACCCTCATCCAACAGATAGACGACCAGATCAGCCTCTTTGATAAGCGCCCTAGTCCGTCTGACCCCTTCCTCTTCAACCTCATCCTGGCTCTCCCTGAGTCCTGCGGTATCAAAAAGCCGGACAGGGATACCTTCGATGACACATGTTTCCTGAATGTAATCCCGAGTGGTACCCGCCAAGGGACTTACAATGGAACGTTGCTGTCTCAATAATAAATTGAACAAGGAGCTCTTGCCCACATTGGTGGAGCCGGCAAGCACTATCTTCGCACCCTCTCCATATAACTTGCCTACCTGGTAAGTACTGGCGATCTTTTGCATCGAATCAGCGATTTCCTGCAGGGCCTTTGTCGGAAAGGTGAATTCCTCCACCTCATCCTCGCTATAATCAAGTTGGACCTCAATGGTGGCCATCACCGTCAGAAACTGCTCCCTTAGGGCAAGCAATCGATTCTTCAGGGCTCCATTGAGACGTTTAAGCGCCAAGCTTTGGCTGACATCGCTCTGGCTGTCAATCAGCTCCGCGACCGCCTCGCTCTGAGTCAAATCCATACGACCATGAAGAAATGCCCGGTAAGTGAATTCCCCTCCCGCGGCAGGACGAAAACCAAGACCATTGCAAAGACCGAGTATCTTCTTGAGCCCGACAAGACTCCCATGACAGGAAATCTCCAGGGCCTCCTCACCTGTATAGCCATGCGTACCACGATACACTCCGACCACAACCTCATCAATTTCTTCTTTTTTCTCAGAAACCAGCAAACCATGCACCAAGGTTGAGGAAGGTGCCTGTCTCAGGGCCTCAGGGCGGGAGAAACGGGAGGCCAAAGCATCTATGCAACCTTCTCCGCTGATACGGATTACGGCCAAGGCACTTTTTACCCAACCCGTAGCAAGAGCATAAATGATATCGTCTGTCACATAACTTTCCATACGAGACAGTATACTGGGCAAAGCCCCTATCTTGCAACAACACAGAGGCTTTGGCTACTATGGGTCGTATGGATAAACAGACCGTTTTGAAACGGAGCCAATTGCTTGGTTCCATGAGGCATTTCTTTGATTCCCGTTCTTATTTGGAAGTCGATACCCCCACCTTGTCACCTGACCTGATTCCCGAGGCGACCATCGAGAATTTCGAGACCACCTTCTTTAATGAATTCATTGGAAGCAAGAGCTTCTACCTTGTTCCCTCTCCTGAAGTCTTCATGAAAAAGCTGATAGCTGAAGGATTCGGAAGCATTTACCAGTTCTCTCACTGTTTCCGTAATGCGGAGCAAATTGGAGAGAACCACAATCCAGAGTTCACCATGCTTGAATACTACAGCGTGGGTCTTGACGAACAGGATTCCATCACCCTGACGGAGGAGCTTCTCAGAATGACAAGCCCCAAAGGCACCGACAAGGCCCTGCTCCCTCCCTTCAGGCACATCACCGTGAACGAGGCGATGAGTGAATACGCCCATGTCGACCTTGACAAATGTCAAAGACAACCACAATTGGCCGAGCAATGCAAGCGTCTTGGGCTAACGGTCCCTGACAAACCGGAAAGCTGGGAGGATACCTTCAACAGGATCTTCCTGACACTGGTCGAGCCCAACCTTCCCCAGGACAGGCCCTTGGTGCTGGACCGCTATCCCCAGCAGATCGAGTGCCTGGCAAAAAGGGATGGAAATTACCGCAAGCGTTGGGAGATGTACATGAAAGGAGTGGAAATTGCGAATTGCTATGACGAGGAACGTGACAAGGAGGTCGTTCGTTCCTATTATGAGAAAGAATACGCCAAACTGATACAGCGGCGATCTCTCTCGGGCTCGGTGATTCCTGATGTGGATTTTTCTTTTGCTGAGTATTTCACTGATTTTCCCCAATGTAGCGGGGTGGCTATGGGCATTGACAGGCTTCTTATGGTGCAAAGCGGAGGGCATGACCTTGGGGCTTTGCTTCTTTTTCCTTTTTCTGCTATGCTTGCTGACGGAAAAAAACTAATTAGGTAAAT
>JBAXZS010000149.1:0-6278 GCA_041670175.1 Sphaerochaetaceae bacterium
AGCACCCCCTTGGTAGACAAGAGCTGGTCCGACCAATAATATCTGCGAACAGCCTGGCGCATCGCATGGGAAAACCCTTTGAACAAGGCCTCAACTTGATGATGGGTATTCCCTTCTGACACTTTCAGGTTCAAGTTGCATTTGCTGCTATCGGAGAAGGACTTGAAAAAATGTCGCACCATCTCGGTAGGGAACGTACCCACATACTCCCTGGCGAAAGAACAGTCAAACACCAATTCAGGACGACCGGAAAAATCGATGGCGCACTGGGCAAGGACATCATCCATAGGCAAAAGCTCACAACCGTACCTGCTGATTCCCTTCTTGTCGCCCAAAGCCTCGAGCACAGCCTCACCCAAGGTGATGGCGATATCCTCCACCGTATGATGCTCATCCACCTCAAGATCACCATGGGCGTGAAGCTGAACATCGAAGCCTGTATGCCTGACCACCTGGTCCAGCATATGATCAAAAAAACCAATGCCGGTCTCTATCTTCCCTTTGCCTGTCCCATCAAGATTAAGGCTTAGTTCAATTCTCGTTTCCCCTGTCTCTCGAACCACAGTGGAACAACGACAAGAATGGACTCCATCCCCCAGCAAGAAGCAGGCGATGTCATTCCAATTATCGCTTATCAGCAAGATGGTATCAATCAGTTCAGGCCTATCCTCCAACTGAGACTTCTCACTTTGCGGTGCAAACCAGATAGCCTTGCATCCAAGGTTCTTAGCCAGAAGCACATCAGTGAGCCGATCTCCAATCACTACGGAATGCTCAAGATCAAATCGCTCGCTCTTATATTCAGAGAGCATACCGATACCGGGTTTTCTTCCAGGGCAGTTATCAGAGGGTAGCGACAAATCCACATGCTGGGCATCAAAGAGAATACCTTCGCCCTGAAGCGTATCGATAATCCTCTGATGTACGGGATAAAAATTCTCAAACGGAAATGAAGGGGTGCCCACGCCATCCTGATTACTGACCATCGCAAAATAGAAGGGGCCTTCCCTCTTGATGCGGGACAACGCATTGAAGACCCCGGGAATGTACCGTATCTTCTCAAAGCTATCAATCTGGTCCTCCACAACGATAATACCATCTCTATCGAGAAACAACACCGGTTGCTTATTCATTGTCCCACTCCTTCAGCGCCTGGAGTAGCGTTTTATTCTCCTGGGCACTTCCTATGGTTATCCTCAGGCAATTCTCACAATTCAGTTCTTTGGTACGGTTGCGGACGATGATCCCTTTGCCTTTCAGATATTGGTAAAGGGCATTGGCATCACTGACTTTCACCAAAAAGAAATTCGCATCAGAGGGGTAGACTTTCTTCACACAGGCAACGGTCTTTAATGCCGAGGCCATGACAGGCCGTTCCTTCAGTATCTCAGCCGTTCCTTTTCTCACCGCACTGATATCATCCAGATCCTGTATCGCCAGTTCCTGAGCAGGTCCACTGATGTTATAAGGATACTTCATGCTTCTCATCACCTGGCAAAGCTCAAGGGAGGCAACCAAAATCCCGATGCGGGCATTGGCCAGGGCCCAGCTCTTGGATAGGGTGCGAAGCACCACCATATTGGGGTTTTTCTCCAGCAAGGTCACCGCACTGGGATATCGGTTGAAATCAAAATATGCCTCATCGATAACGGTAATCCCTTCAAACAAGGAAGCGACCTCCTGAATCTCAGGCAAGCTGAAGGCATTGCCCGAAGGATTGTTCGGACTGCAGATAAAAAGCAACTTACAGCTCCCCTCATCCCTGTTGCTCTTCTCCTTGGCAAGATACTCTTTTAGGGAAGGAAAGTCGATGCCGAACTCCGCAGTCAAAGGAACCGCAACAACCTTGACATCGTTGATATCGCAAAAGACCCTGTAGGCTCCATAGGTAGGAGGCATCAGAAGAACCTTGTCTTTTCTTGGAGTACAGAACATCCGGATCAGGTTGTCGATGATCTCGTCCGATCCATTACCAATGACGGTATGCTCAAAGCCCAGGCCCATGACAAGCTCAATCTTCTTCCTTAGTGCGGTACAAAGAGGATCAGGATATCTGTTGCGTCCTTCCCCTTTCACAAATTCCTGCCAGTTCTCATTGGCATCCAAATAAACCGAAGCCTCACCCTTGAAATCATTGCGAGCGCAACTATAGGGTATCAAGTTGGCGATATTATCTCTGAGCAATTCTTTCATTTCGATTCTCCTATACGAATAGCAACCGCATTCTTGTGAGCGTCTAGCATCTCGAAACCTGCCATTGTCTCAATAGTGGGAGCAAGATTCCGCAACCCTTGCTCAGATAGTCTCTGAAGGGTAATCTTCTTGAGAAATGAATCCACACTGACTCCGCTATAACTATGAGCCCAGCCACTTGTCGGCAAAGTGTGATTGGTCCCGCTGGCATAGTCACCTGCACTCTCGCAGGACCAAGGGCCAAGGAAGATGGAGCCTGCATTCTCAATTTTCTTTTCCAGTTCATCAGCATTAGTGGTGTTGATAATCAAATGCTCAGGTGCATAGGCATTGGCTACGGCACAGGCGCTCTTGCCATCACAAACCACGATGGCATGGGAATGGGATAGGGAGGAAAGCAAGAATTCCGTCCGAGGCAAAGCCCGGAGTTGAACCACGATAGCCTCTTCAAGTTTATCCAAATAGACATCCGCATCTTCCCTATCGGCAATAAGAAGGAGCATCGCCTGGCTATCAGGTCCATGTTCGGCCTGGCTCAGTAAATCACTGGCAACGAACTCAGGATTACTGGCACGATCGGCAATGACCATCACCTCACTGGGGCCTGCAGGCATGTCAATGGCGCAGCACTGACTTGCAACCTGCAATTTCGCCTCCATGACAAATCTATTTCCCGGTCCGAATATCTTATCGACCTTGCCGATGCTTTCTGTTCCGTATGCCATAGCCGCGATAGCCTGGGCACCACCAACCTTGTACACTTTCGAGACACCACTTATTTTTGCGGCATATAAAATTGCAGGATTCACCTTTCCTTCTTTTGAGGGGGGGGTGCACATCACCACACAAGGACACTTGGCGACAGAGGCAGGAATAGCAAGCATAAGGACAGTAGAGAACAAGGGGGCCGTACCACCGGGAATATACAGGCCAACCGTGTGGATAGGAACTATCTTGCGGGATAATTCAACTCCCTCTTCCACTACAAGATGCTCACCAAAAGGCATTTGGCATTGGTGGAAGGCTCTGATGTTCTTTGCCGCATGGCTAAGAGCCTGTTTGAGGGAATCGGAAACCAAGGTCTCAGCTTCCAGAAATTCCTTCTCTGTCACCTCAAGTGAAGAGAGAGTCGCATTATCGAACTGGCTCTCATATTGATAAAGTGCCGTATCGCCCTTGAGACGGACAGTATCAAGAACATCCCTTACAGTTTCCTTCACACTTGCCTTGTCGCTTTGAGCCCTCTGCAAAAGGGGACCAAGTCCTATTCCCTGAGGTGCATATTCTCTGCTAAGGTACATAATCACCTACTCTGTCATCTTCTCGATGGCGGTCACCAATATTCCCTGGGCACCAAGCATCTTCAACTGCTCGATGACCTCCCAGAACCTATCCTCCTCAACCACCGTCTGGACAGAAATCCAATCCTTGTCCATCAGACGGGTCACTGTCGGACTTTTCATACCTCCGACAATCTTGGCAACGGATGCCAGATGTTTTTCCGGCAGGTTGAACATGATGTATTTATAGTTGGCGGCTTTCTGCACCGCATTGATCCTCAAGATCAGACGTTTGAGAATTTCTTCTTTCTTAATATTTCCCATCTGGTTTCGGCAAATAAGTATGGCCGAGGAATTATAAATACATTCCACCTCCCTCAGCCCATTGGCAGCAAGGGTTGTTCCTGTGGAAACCAGGTCACAGATGCAATCGGCTATTCCAACGGCAGGGGTGACCTCGACAGAGCCTGCGACTCGTACGAAAGTCGCCTTGATGTTCTGTTTATCAAGAACATTGCCTAAAATATGAGGATAACTGGTAGCAATGCGCTTGCCTTCCAAGGAATGCAAGTCCTTATAGTCAAAGCCCTGGGGAACCGCTACTGACAGCCTGCATTTGGAAAAACCAAGATCCATGATCATCTTAAGATCAATGGCTTGCTCGTCGTATTCATTACGACCTACGATGCCGACATCGGCGACTCCATCACGCACATAGGTGGGAATGTCATCATCCCTGACATACAGGAACTCCAATGGGAAATTGGTTGCTTGTTCCTTGAGAACCCGGGAATCACAGCCAAATTTGATGCCACAGCTGTGAATCAGCTCAAGGCTTTGCTCACTAAGTCTTCCACTCTTCTGAATTGCGATACGTAATGTAGTTTCCATCTTTTCCCCCAGTTACAAAAAAACCCCCGCGGCATGCGGAGGTCTGATTACATAGATTCAGATGCCCACCTGTCAGGTTTGCGAAATCAAGCAAGGATGGTGGAGAATCTGTTGAGTTTTCATGCCATTACCTTAGCTAAAAAAAAGAAGGTCTGTCAATGGGTGAATAATCCATCAAAAAGAAAATAAGATAAAATCCATCTTTGTTCTCTTTCCAAAACATTTAATGATTTGTGTGTTAAGGAAACGAACCATACATGCAGAAACACGTACCTGCAGGGAAAAACAGATGAGAGGCTTTCCATCCTTGTGTTGTAAGAGAACAATGGCATGGTATTGGCAAGCAAAAACAGGGAGTTTTTTGCACCTCCCCTTCTACGGCCAGATACGAAATCCAACCTATTCAAATCGGACAAACTCCAAATCGACCGGTTACAAGATATTGCCTTCAAGTTTTTTGTCAAGGCTTCAAAAGACAACAACCTGATGCTTGGCTATGATGGCCACTAGAAAGCCGGCAGAGGTGTCCAATCCCAGGTGGAGGATTCATTTAAGAGAATGTGCCAGTGATACTTTATGACCTGTATCACCAACGAATTCGGGCGGACAAAAAGGTTGCACAGAAATACATCGCTACACTGACCCTCCTTCAAGAAGTGGTTCGAAAACTGGAAAGGGAACGTGAATTACCAGTTGCTCATTGATGACGAGCCTCATGCAAGAATTAAACAGAATCTGTTTCCAAACAGCAACAAGCATGATTTGGAGGATAGGATCAATGCGTTCTCTAAGAACTACAACAAAACCTGGGGCAAGCCGCTGCGGTCATCGATACCACTGTCATGATTGGGGACAAGACTTACCTCTGTGAGGTTGTTGCCACTCAGAAGAAAGGAGAAAACAGCTACTATCTGCATGAAGTGGAGCAAAAAGAAAAACTCCAGAAAGGTAACCAAGGTACGAACTTACATGAATCGAAAGATTCAAGGCGTAATACCAATTCCGGAGTCTTTAGTCTCAGGATATCAAAGTTTTTGGGTTCTAGCAAGTTCACCACTTCACTGGTGGTGGATAAGAACAGAGGTATGCGTGCGGTGAAGGAGCCACCGATCATCACGGTGAAGCCTACGACGGAAGGGCGGGCGAAGCATTTACGATGCGATTCGCAACGGGAACCTGCTCGCCGTAAACAAAAAAAGATTGGGGGCCTCGATCCTGTCGTTGCTTCAAATCCCTGAAGGTGACCTGAATTCCAAAGCTCCCAATGCTTCAAAAATAGTAGACCTGAGCGGATTTGTCAACGATGATTTCCTCAAACTCGGCCATCCCATAGGACTATACATCAAATTCTTTATAACAGAGACTAAAGGCCGTATGTTGGATCGATGAGATCATCGATGACGAACAAGGTGTCTTCGTTTGGGCCTTCCTTGGGTCTGCCATGGACATGAGGATGCCTGGGGACATGCCAAGGAACTCACTTTCCTGGAGGATCCCGATTTGCTCATGACCATGGTCTTGGTCCTGCATACCAGGGCGGAGTAGTCGCCATATTTGATTCCGTTGAAAATTGTGGTGGCATAAGAAACGGTCAGCTACTTGTTCTTTGTCGATGTCGCTGCGAGTGTGTACGGCAGAAAATGAGTGACCAGCATTATCAGAAATTGAATTGCTGAGGTATGTGGACAAAAACAAAGCCAACAGTAAATCCCTGGCGGGTATGCGGGTACAATTCCCGGGATCCCCAGAGCTGTTGGCTTCTACTCTTACTATTATCACATGCGACAGGATTGTCAATAAGTACGGCTTGCCACAATTTTTAAGAATCAGAAAAAACTGCCCAGACCTGGCATGATGATGTGAGGAATGGGCGGACCGCAGGATTAACCGTATCGACATCAATCTCGTTCCTTC
>JBAXZS010000150.1:0-6278 GCA_041670175.1 Sphaerochaetaceae bacterium
CAGGGTTCTCCAAGCTTTGCCAGGCAGGTGCAAATTTTTGTCAATCAGACGAAAGCGAACCGTTTTTTACTGATATATGTGCTTTTCACTTTATTCCAAGGCTTCCAGCTTGCTTCGCTGGAGAGCTATTGGCAGCCTTATCTGAAATCCTTGCTGACATCCAAGACGGATTTCTGGTTTTTAGGAGCCCTTGGTTCCTCTCTATTCCTTGTCAGCATCATTGGCTCGGTTCTTGGCAAGTCTCTGATGAGCAGAGGCAGGCCTTCCCGCCTTTTTCTTCTCGGCATGGGTTTGTCCTTCCTGTTTGAGGCAGCCTTGCCCTTTGTTCCCTCAATTGCAACCTTCTGTCTGCCCTATGTGCTCATCTATCTGAATTTGGGAATAGCTTCTGTTGTGGGAGGCTGTCTGCTCAATGATTCCCTCGACTCTTCAGTCCGTTCCTCCTCGCTCAGTCTTAATTCCTTTGCCTTGCAGATAGGTGGCATATTTTCCATCCTCTTGGCGATGGTTGTCCTTCGTCATGGTGCAATCGGTCGTCTTTGGATTCTCACTTCCGCTATCTGCATGCTCTTTCTTCTTGTCATCAGCAGACCCTTCTTACGGAGTATTCAAGATCAGCGGCACAATAAGACTCAGGAAGAGAGAGAGGGAAAAACAGAGAGGAAGGGTTACGGCATTGAAGATTTGGTGCAGCCGCAAAATGAGAATTCGTAAGTGCACAGAAGAAATGCCTACCTATAATTTTTATTATGGTTCATCGAGATGTTCAGCATAGAAATCTGAAATTGCATCGATAGTCACTTGAATATGTTCCTCCATGATTTTTTCTGCCGCTTCCTTGTCCTTGCTTTTCATTGCTGAGATAATCAATTTGTGATATCGAAGACCCATTGCGGAACCAAGAATTGCTACAATGTTTGACATCGCTTCTTCCAATAATTGCGTCATTGATTCATAGGATTGAAACAAAACGGGATTTTTTGTTGTTTTGCAAAGTAGTTTATGAAACTGGAGGTCGGCACAAGAAAATTTATCCAAGTCGTGTGCTGTGTCAAGCATCGTTTTGTAGATTGCTTCGAGATCCTCTATTTCACTTTCTGTAATTCGTTCGGCTGCGAGGCCGGCAATTCCTTTCTCAATAATTTTACGATATTCAAGAATAGCAATGATATCAGTATTATTCGAATTATTTATGAAGGGATTGGGGAAAACGAATTTGTTGTTTGGACTGTCAGAAATCACCTCAGATCCGCTTCCATGGATTGTCCTTATATATCCTAAAGATTCCACTGCTTGCAGAGCTGCACGTATAGTGATTCGGCTAACCTTAAAGCGTTCACACAATTTTGTCTCAGTGGGCAGATTCGTGCCAACTTTCCAAATCTTATCCTTTATTTCATTTTCCAAGTGCTTGGCGATTTGGACTCGTAAAGGTTCTTGATACGTAGTGCTTATTTTATTATTCATATTATGAATATAGCAGAAAATAAATATTATGAGAAGATTAAATTTCATTAACATGGTAAAAACGATAAATTTTTACTGATAGATGAAAAATGAGATAAGATGTTATATATTTATAATACAAATTATGGATACAATTTTTTATTAATTAATAATTTATATTATATTAAATAAATAAAATGTTTATATATAATGAATTAATAGTAAATATAATTACTAATTATTTCTTATAATACAAATAATATACATGGTTAATTTATGTAAATATAATTATTGACAGCTCAATATTCACATGTTATGGTAATATTTATAATATGAAAAAGGAGAGATAATATGAAAATTACGAAAAAGGTGGTATTTTGCGTTTTTCTCATGATTATGGGTTTGAGCTTCTTTGGTTGCTCAAAAAAAGCTGAGGGAACCACTTCAAATAATGCTGCAGCAGCTACGGTGACCTCCGAATCTGTAAAAACTACGGATCCTGTAAAGAAGGTGGCTACAAAAATTGATAACAATGCTGTTTCCATTGCAAAAAAAGTAGATACAAGTAAAGCAAAAGAAATTATTCGTTTTGCTTATTATGACAATGGGACTTGGCCAGCAATTTCTAAGTTACCTCTTCCAGAACATGCTTATGCTTTGGTGTTCAAGAGTATGGTTGAATCTCTTTCAAATGGAGAAATTGCTGTCGAGCTATATCCTGGAAATGCTCTGGGTGATACCAAGGCAACAATGGAAATGGCAATGTCTGGAAGTATCGAAATGGTTACCTGTACGGGTACTGCTTCTGCCCTGATGCCTGAGTTGCAATGTATTTTCTTGCCCTATGTGTTTAAGAATGATGAGATAGCATGGGATTTCTTTGACAACAGTGCTATGTGGAAAGAAATGTGCACGAAATTTGAAGGAATTAGTGGATTAAAGATGATTTCTGTTGGTCAGAATGGTACACGACATTTCACAAATAATGTACGACCAATTCATTCTCCTGCCGATATGAAGGGACTGAAGTTCCGTGTTATGCAGAGTCCAATCTACGTGAAGATGGTTGAGGCGATGGGAGCCAGTGCAATGCCGTTGGCTTCTGGAGAGATCTACACTGCTTGTCAAACCGGAGTTGTTGACGGTCAGGAAAACCCGATTTGGAACATTGCTGCCAATAAATGGAATGAAGTCCAGAAGTATCTTACTCTCGATGGTCATACTTGGAGTGAGAATTTTGTAATGATGAATTCCAATTTCTATAATTCATTATCTCCTGAGTACCAACACATTATTCAGATTGCTGCTTTCCACGCTCAGAATGCTGACAGAGCCGCAGAAGATTTAGCTTCTCGTGTGCTTGATTTTGATACTGTCAAGTCAACGATGGAAGTGTATGTTCCGAATGCAAAGGAATTGCAGGAATTCAAGGATGCCGCAGCTCCGACTTATGATTGGTTGAGAGGTGAGGTTGGGGATAAGGTTGTTGATCAATTCTTAATTGAAGTCAAGAAGTCAGAAAAAAAGTTTGGATATTAGTAATTCTTTCCTGTAATTGGCAGGGAGTAATATCCCTGCCAATGAATTCAAACGATTTTCTTTTATGCGAGGAATATTTTGAAAACATTGGAAAAAATAAGTAAGTATGCCGCAAAATTCGCCTCTGTTTTGTCAGGGTGCTTGATTATCGCAGTATTTATTGTGATTTTCATTGGAATTATTGGAAGATTCATAAGCCGAAGTCCTTCTTGGACTGAGGAAATTTCAAGATGGGGCTTGCTTGCAATTTGTTTTTCTGGGACTAGCGCTGCTTTATACCAGAGGCAACATACTGGTATGAATATTTTCATTGAATGGGTTCCTTTGAAATTTGCGAAAGTGCTCACTGTCATTGCCTATGTATTGGCAATTATTTTGTGTGCTTATTGTTTTTATTTTTGTGGTAGAGCGGCGTTCAAGGTTGCTCGGATGAAAGGGGATATCATTCCCTTGTCAATGATGTATGTAAAATTATTTCTGCCTATGGGATTTGCATTGATGATAATTCAATTAGTGAATGGGCTTGTCCATGTCTTCTCTGCTACGGACATCGCAAATGTAACGATTAGTAAATAGGAAAAAAAGATGAGCATATTGATTTTGGTGTTTATTGTGATGCTGTTAGTTGGGATTCCAATTTCATTCATCTTGGGTGGGTCTTCCTTGTTTTATTTTTTGTTTCTAGGAAAGATACCTATGGATATGATAGGCCAAAAACTATATAGCGGACTTGATAATTACGTATTATTGGCAATTCCTTTTTTTATTCTTGCTGGGGAATTAATGAATCGTGCAAAAATAACTGATTCCCTGATTGAATTTTCAAACCTTATCGTTGGCAGAATTCCTGGGGCCTTAGCTCAAGTCAATATTGTTGCCAGCGTCTTTTTTGCAGGAATTACGGGAAGTGGTGTTGCAGATACTGCTGCATTAGGTTCAATTCTGATTCCTGCCATGGTGAAAGAAGGGTACACCCCGGAATATTCGGCCGCAGTGACCTGTGCTTCTTCTGTAATAGGGCCTATTATTCCTCCTTCAATAGTCATGATTATTTTTGCGACCTGCACAGGTGAGTCTGTGGGAGCTTTGTTTGCTGCAGGCTATGTTCCTGGTATTGCGATTGCATTGTCCTTAATGATTCTCAGTTTTTATTATGCAAAGAAATATCATCATCCTTGTCGTATAGAGAAACTTGAGAAAAAATATATTTTTATCACGTTGAAAAAATCCATTATTGCACTTCTTTGTCCTGTTATTTTGGTAGTTGGAATTTTCTCTGGCTATTTCACTCCAACTGAAGCGGCGGCCATTGCCTGCTTGTATGCAATAATTGCTGGGAAATTTATCTTGAAGTCTCTTTCGTTCAAAGATATCTGGGAAAGCTTTGTAATTGGTGCAGTGTCAGGTTCTGTTATTCTTTTTATCATTTCGATGGCCTCTTTGTTTGGACAAGTCATGGCTATTGAGAGAATCCCTGAGGCTATGGCTTCCGCAATCTTAGGGGTTACATCGAGTAAATATGTATTTCTCCTGTTGGCAAATATTATCCTACTGATTGCTGGAATGTTACTTGATACAGGCGTGAGTGTCTTGTTGTTAGCTCCAATTCTTCTTCCTGTAGCTATCCAATATGGTATAGCTCCTTTGCATTTTGCCTTGGTTATGCTGGTGAACTTGAACATTGGGTTGAGTACTCCTCCAATGGGAGTTTGCCTATTTGCAGCTGCACCAATTGCACATTTGTCTTATGAAAGAATTGCAAAAGCAACGTTGCCGTTTATTGGTGTTGAACTGATTGCTTTGATGTTGTTGACCTATATACCCGGCATTGTATTGTTTGTGCCAAGATTGTTGGGCTACGTATAGAAATGATAAGGAGATAGTGATGAAAGCATTATACTATATTGCTGATAAGGTTATGGAATTGAGAAATATTGAGATTCCAAAACCCAAGAAAGGTCAGTATTTGGTCAGAGTTAAGGCTTGTGGTATTTGTGGTTCAGATTTTGAAGGGTATCTGGGTAAGACTGGCAGAAGGATTGCTCCTATGATCATGGGCCATGAATTCTCTGGGACGATTGAAGAAGTTCCTACGGATATTACCCCGAGGTTCCATAAGGGAGAGCGAGTGGTTGTCTTCCCAAAACCTTTCTGTGGTACGTGCGAATATTGCAAGAAGGGGCTTGTGAATGTCTGTCCCTCCGGTATCTGCATGGGTGTGATGGATGCTGATGGAGCCATGTGCGAGTATGTCGCGATTGACGAGAAGTATCTTATTCCATTCTCTGAGCAACTTGATTTTGTAACCGCGTCATTGACCGAACCTCTGGCTGTGGCTTATCGGGCAACGCACAAGATTAGTGATCCGGAGCTCAAGGAAAGCAAATACATTCTGGTTGTGGGAGCTGGAACAATTGGTTTGCTTGTGGTGGCAATGCTTAAATTCCGTGGTGCCAAAAATGTCATTGTCAGCGATGCTACTGACTATCGGCTTGATGTGGCAAAGACGATGAAGGCCGATTACCTCATAAATCCAATGAAAGAAGATGCAATGTCGAGGATCAAGGAAATTACAAATGGACGGATGTGTGATTTCTCGATTGAGGCAGTTGGTATCGCTCCTACGGCAGCATCTTCGCTGGATGCTCTCAGGATTGGCGGTACTGCGATCTGGATTGGCAATGCCCAAAAGATGGTTCAGGTCAACATGCAAAAGATTGTCACGACAGAACTCACCATCAAGGGTAATTATGTGTATGACTTTGATGGTTTTGTGACTTGTGTCTCTCTTCTTGAACGAGGTGATATCGATGTTAAGCCTTTGGTTACCAATATCTATCCCTTGGCTGATTCTGTCCAAGCATTCAAGGCTCTTGAGAACAACAAGGAAGGGAAAATGCTGAAAGTTGTTTTGGAGATGAAATAATGAATGTGAAGGGTAAGACAATTTTGATTACTGGTGCTGCTGGGGGATTGGGGTCCGTGATGACAGAAATGCTGGCAAAGGCTGGTGCAACCGTCATTATGCTTGATCTTATGGAGGACAAAGGTAAGGCCTGGGAGGCGAAGTTCCAAAGTGGAGCTCTCGATGTGTATTTTAGAAAGATTGATTTGACTTGTGAAGATGATTGGAGAACAGCCGTTGATTTCTCCCTCTCGAAAACAGGGAGGATTGACGTATTGGTCAACAATGCTGGGATTAATATTCGTAAGCCGATTGAGGAAATGAGTATTGAGGAATGGAATACGATGATGAATGTCAACACGGGTTCGGTTTTTCTCGGATGCAAGTA
>JBAXZS010000151.1:0-6264 GCA_041670175.1 Sphaerochaetaceae bacterium
TTGGCAAACCCTGTTGAGGCATTCTCGAGGAATGCCAATGAGATTGCTGCCATTACCCATACCTCTCCTGCCACCATCAGTCGTTTCTCAAGAAAGATTGGTTTCTCAAGTTTCTTTGATGCCAAACTTTCCATGGTGAAGACCGTAAGTCCTGCGGTTCAGAATGTGGAACCGGGGGTGAGTCTCTTTATTGATAGAGATGATTCTTATCAACAGTGCGCTAGCAAACTTATCGCTCAGATCAATGATGTCTGTGATTCAGCATTGCGATTGATGAATTTTGATAATCTGGCTAAGGCTATTGAGCGGATATACCATGCCGATATCATCTATCTTGCCGGCGTTGGTGCCTCAGGGGTTGTCGCCAAGGATCTCTACATCAAACTGAACAACATCAAGAGGAAGATACGCTATTGTGAGGATCCCCATATCAATGTTGATAACATGTTAGGAGCAACTTCCAAAGATGTCCTGATTGCCTTCTCGTATTCTGGAGAAACGAAGTTCACCATACGAGCCTTAGAGATTGCCAAGGAACAGGGAGCTTTCACTATTGCTATTTCTGGCAACTCCAATTCCATGCTGACTCAGAAGGCTGACGTTGTCCTTCAGAGTCCTGCCATAGAACAGCGGCTTCGGGTAGGAGCTGTCAGTTCGCATTATTCCCAGCAGTTTGTCAGCGACCTGTTGTTCTTGGGGCTGGTCACCAATCTGTATGATCAGGCGAACACCATGATTCATAATACTTCAAAAGCGTTGGATGGCCTTAAGTGATCGACACTGTTTCCCTTACTAATGGAACCCTTGAGGTGGAGTTCTGTCTTCCTGATAAGGCATATCAGGGAACTCGATTCGATCATGGGGGGATTGTAAAGCAGATCAAACTTAACGCGCATACCTTCCTTGGGAAAGAACGCACCAAAGCGGGAATAGGCACCGGGGGGTTTGGCTTGATGCATGGCTGGTTGTATACCGACGCCAGAAACTATGAAGGAAATACCTTCTCCATCCTGGGAGTAGGGGTACTCGCAAACAACAGTGAGCAGAAACCTTATGATTTCCGCCAAAGGTATTCCGTCTTACAACCTTGTTGTATTTCAATGTCCGATGGGCATGAGGATTCAATCGGTTTCTTGGAGACCCAGGAGAATGCCGTCATCTCAAGAAACTATGTCCTACAGGGAAAGACGCTGACGATTACCACAACCCTTACCAATACAGGGAAAGAAAGACTTGCCGTAGAGGAATTCAACCATAACTTCTTTTGTTTTGACAATCGGAGGATTGGCAGGGAGTATCTCCTTACCACGGATTATCCCCTGAAAGTGAAAGTTGTCAGGGGTCATATAGAGCTTGGTGCGGCAGGATATCGCCCTTTGTCCTTTGATGAGGCTCTGGGAACCACAGCTTTGACAACCGAGGGCTATCAGCAGAGCAAAAAGTGTACCACCACCCTCTGCAACTTCAAAAGCCGGACGAAGGTAACTCTGACTGATTATTTCACTCCTAGCAGGACATATCATTGGCTAAGCCCTTGGAGCTTTTGTCCTGAGGTCTTTAAGCTCCTTGAACTGGATGAAGGGAGGAGTGAGCAATTCATAAGGGCAATAACCATTGATGAGATTGGTTGATTGACCTATGGGCAAGTGTGTAATTTGTCCCATCCTCTCTTTCCTACAATATAATGGATGCAATAATTAGTTATTTTGTTGTACATAAGATTCTTAATTAAGTAGTATTTAATACAAAAAATAGTATTTTAAATACATAAATTTAAAAAAAATAAACAAAATTTTGATTTTTATAGTCATAAACACAAAATAAGAGTACTCTTGTGTTGAGGTAATTAAATGTACACTGAAATAATAAAAATTATTGAGGGTGGGCTTTCCGGGGACAAGGAGAAAGTATTTAACTACGCCTCGGTTCTCGCCTCGAATCTAAAAAAGCAAAATGAATTAACGATGTCCTCGAGGATTGAGAATTTATTAGCCCAAAAGAAGCCAAAGTCCTTTGTCACTGTTGACAGCCTTGCCTCAAAGCCGGTCGATACGGAAAGCCGTATGGATATAGTAAGCATTTCCTATCCAGATAACACCTTCTCCGAGCTAATCCTACCCAAAACGGTGAAGGACGAGATACAAGAGTTCATTGAGAGTTTTCGGCGTAAGGATGACCTATTACGGGCAGGGATTGAAATGAACAACAATCTCTTGTTGTATGGCCCCCCCGGATGTGGGAAAACCACTGTTGCTGAAGTAATTTCCTCAATGACAAAACTGCCCTTGATTACCGCACAGCTTGATGGATTGGTATCCTCTTTGCTGGGTAGCACGGCAAAGAATCTCAGGAAGATATTTGATTTTGCATCTACGAGGGAATGCATCCTTTTCCTGGATGAGTTTGATGTAATTGCAAAGTTGAGAGATGATAAGAACGAGTTGGGGGAACTTAAGCGGGTTGTGAACAGCCTGATCCAGAACATCGACAATCTTCCTTCCACTACCATTCTGGTTGCTGCAACCAATCATCAGGACCTATTGGACTCTGCGATTTGGAGAAGGTTCTCAAAAGTTGTTAACCTTGAGTTGCCCAGGGAAAATGAAATAGAAGAGTTACTTAAGCTTTATCTTGGGAATCAGGACAATGCAATCCTGGGTAATGAGAAAAGGACCTTGCAGATATGCAAGGCTTTGGAAGGCTTAAGCCATTCCGATATTAAGACGATAACCAACAATGCCTTGAAAAGAGGCATCCTTTCACAAAAGAATTGTCTTTCGGCAAGCGATGAATTGAAAGAGATTTTCCTGTTTAGGAATCATGCCATAGATGATGAGAAACGGTTTGTCAATTTTCTTTTGGATAATGGAGCAACACAAAAAGAAATTTCAGAAGAGCAGGGAATTCCAATAAGGAAAATTCAGGTTGCAATAAAGGAGAAAAATTGATGCCAACTGAAGAGAAATATCCAATTACCTTGTTCCAAAGTCGGGAGAAAGACGAACAACGCGTAGAGGGTGGTGGTCAACAAGAACCACCGAAATGGATTCTCTCAAGACAGGAATTGGAGCAAAGATCTGCATTCCTATGCGGGAGGCTTCAAAGTTTCAGGTCCGGACTTCAAGCCCGTCAAGGTTCTTTGGTACCCTATGCTATTTCCTGCCTTAATTCTTTCGATAAATTTAGGCTGGAGATCATTCATGAAAACTCGTTGTCAAATTATAAGCTCAAGCTGTTGGATTTCAAGAATTATGAATTTAATACTCAAATTTTATATACCGTTAAAGGAATATTAACACGCTTAAATATTGAATTCCAAGAATATATACTCAGAAGAGGCTCCTGCCGTACTCAAGCTTAAAAACGTGAAGCAAGGGAAACTTGACACTTTTGAAAGTACTGATATTTTTTCCGCCGTATTATGTTTGACTAAAATGCCTGAGATTCATTGTTCGCTGGACAGTTTTAATCAGTTTGAGACTTCCTGCAAAATGCCCAAGAAAAAGAGCAAGGGATATACGACAGTTGGCATTTTAGATTTTTTCTTGACTTCAATGGGATTGATGACTCCATCTGCATATAAGTGCAGGTCAATTTCCTCTTATCCCTGTCTCGATAGTAGAAGAGTGGAGGTTCTTTTCCTGCGTTGAGGTATGATTTGTAAATCTCAGAAAACACATAGCTTTTGAAAATGGCCCTGGACATTGCGCTGGCTTCCAAAGTTGCAGCGCTTCCCCTCTAGAGAAGGTATGCGCAAAGTCACGTGTCAAGGAAATCTAGCTGTGGCATCTTTACAATCCTCTTGAGGATATCGTCGTGGTAGGGTTGCCCCAGAGCTACAATGTGGGAGCTGACTAAGATTGAAAGTCATTGTTTGGTTGTTGGCGCACTGATTCCATAATCGTCAGCTATCTCGTCATACACCACAGGTCTTGCGGTTCTTGCCACAACGGAAGTCAGTAACTTATAAAAGGTTGTGAAATTGGCGACTTGCGTGAGATTCCTGATGTCACGTTGGGAATAGGTATCCACCTAGCTTCTGTAATAAGCTTCCATGTCCACATTGCTGTTCTCAGAGAATCGAGGCATACTTCCTTTGAAGGTTTGGCCAAAACATCATTGATTCCTTTGGGTTTTACCGAATTAAGCCTTTTCATCAATCTTCTTGCATCTATGGTAAACGGTTCGGAAGGTATTCCCTCTATCTCGGAAGGGTTACAATCCCGACACCACCAGCCCAGGCCCTGTCACCAAGAGGACAGGAAAGGTTTTTGAGATTTTCAATACGGTTTCTTTGATTGCTCTCTTTATATACATGAATTATCTCATAGAAAATTTGTTGTCCAAACTAAAATCATATTTCGTTATGGACATAATGATTGGAGAAATATGATCATGGGAAACGCAACAAGCTGTTGCTCATGATTCTTTGAAGGAGTTGCTTTCCCTTCAAAGGACTAAACATCATCAATCATTACGTATGCTGGTTCAATCATTTCTTCGATTAACATGCCTAGATTTGTTCCCATAGAACTTTTTAGCTTTTTAGGTTCTGTTGGATATTTTTTAGAATGAGAAATAGCGGTAATAACATGGTTTTTATACTTTTGGTGAAAGAGTATCCTTTTTTTGCTATAGCTACCCTCAAGATAATCATCTTTCAGGTAAACTTCTGTTTGTGTCCGGTTTCCTATTTTCTTATTCTCGAGGATTTTTTTCAAATCGTATTTTGAAAGATCGGAATAGTGGAATAACAACCATAGTTCTATACAGGGATTGGAAACGATAAGCCTGAATTTGTTATTTTCACATTGTTTAACAGCCTCGTCGTATTGATTCTCAAAAAAACTCAGATGATCTCTGTCCACAATGATACAGATATGGTCAAATTCAGGGAAAAAAGTATTGCATGTATCCATTTCAACCTTTGTCTCACTGATTATATTCAAAGGATGGCTATTTGTATTGGAACAATGTTTAATTGGGACAATCTCAATCAAAGGCAGGATATGCAATTCATCACGAGCTTCAATTAGCCCTTTGAAATATTGATACTCTGTCTTTCTTCCTTCACAAGCGATGAAATACTTACATTTTGGTTCCAGTTTTTTTTCTGTATCTGCAAATCGCTTTCCATAGGGTTGCTCCAATCTCAATTTTTACTCTCCTCTTCATCCTCGTCCTCATCTTCCAACCCATCAGGAAAGAAAAAAGAATCAAATAAAGGGACCCCTCCATATCGCCCGTCAAGATAGGCTTTCTCAATTTTTTTATCAAATCTTTCTTTGAATCGATCGAAGGGGGTTAGGAGACTGGCTCCAACGTTGTTTTTCTCAACAAACCATATTTCATCCTGCCTAAGAATTTTCAAATCCAGGAGATGACTTTCATGTGTGGAAATTATAAGCTGGATGTTTTTTTTCTTTGCCAGTTTAAGGTAATTCTTAATAAAATGTACTGTCATCTGTGGATGCAGGCTTCTGTCGATCTCATCAATCACAAATACTGTGTTTTCTTTTGTACACAAAAGGACTGTGAGCATATCAAACAATCTCTGGGTTCCTTCAGATTCTTCGGAAAGTGAGAAAGGAATATTTTTTAATTCATTATGCTCAAAAGTTATCTCGTTGAAGACTGGTTCATGCTCTCGGAAATGGACGAGAAAAAGTTTTCCGTTGCAATTGATTCTCATCCCATGGGATTTACAATCCTCTCCTCCCTCCATGTATTCAGGAGGACATAACAGAGAAAGTTTCTTGTCTATTTTCTTTTTAAATTCAACTGGCACATCCTCCAGTGCCTTTTCTCTAGTGACTTCTTTTGATTCGACATTGCTGATACCTGTTGAAAATGTTTGTATTGCTTCTAGGATTTCATCTGATGAAGTTGATGAGAAACAAGAATAACCTGAAACCGGGGAATTAGGGAAAGAGATGTCCAAAGCCGTAAACCACTCAAAAACTTTTTTCAGGATGCTGAGTTTTTCATTGTGCTTATGGATATCGGACTTATTAGTAACAATATCCTGCAAAAAGAATTTATTTTTTACGAGTTTCAAATCATTGATATAAATTTCAAAATGCGAGGAATCTTCTTCTGAAGATAGTAAGTCCTTTGCAAAACTATAATGACCGGTGCTGGTGTTTCGTGAGAAAAGCTCTTTGTCCTTTGTCTGGTCTAATTTTATCAGCCACTCCTCAGAAATTTCTCTCTTTGAAAGGACAATCTCAAAACCATAGCTGTACATATTTCCATCAATACAAA
>JBAXZS010000152.1:0-6239 GCA_041670175.1 Sphaerochaetaceae bacterium
CAAGGACAGCGTCCCAGGCTTGCAACTGGAAGTGTTTGTTCATGGAGCGATGTGCATGGCCTATTCGGGACGATGTCTTCTCTCCTCCTTCTTGACCGGCCGTTCCGCCAATCAGGGAGATTGCGCCCATACCTGCAGGTGGAACTATCGTCTCGAGGAATCAGAAAGGGAAGGGGTATTCTTCCCTGTTGAGGAACAGGATGGCTACACGACCATCCTTTCTTCCAAGGACCTGTGCATGATTGACCACATCAGGGAGCTTGAAGATAGCGGAGTGGATTCCCTAAAGATAGAGGGAAGGATGAAAAGCAGCTATTATGTAGCTGTAGTCACCCGCGCCTACCGTAAGGCCATTGACAAGGATGTGGAATGGATGCGCTACAGGGAGGACCTGATGGACATCAGCCACAGGGAATACTGTACAGGGTTCTTCTATGACAAGGGTCCTGTGGAAAAAGAATGCAAGATAACAGAAAAGAGTTATCTCCATGAGTATCTTTTTCTTGGCTTCGTGAAGGAAGAAATCAAACCCGGCATCTGGTCATTGGATCTTCGTAACCAGATCAGGAAAGGACAGACTTTGGAGTACCTCGGCGTGGACATTCACACTATTGAGGATACTGAGTACATTTTGCTTGACAGCGAATTCCAGATTGTTGACCAAATTGACCATTGTAAGACACAATATCTCCAAACTTCTAAACCCGTAAGGTCAGGGTATATTATCCGAAGGTTGAATGAATGAGTAAAATTCTTTGTGTGTTTCTTCTTGTCTTCGTCGCGGCATCCGTGAGTGCAAGAATTGTAGATAGCTACTCTTTTCTCAAGGATAACGCCGATTATGCAGCTCTCACCTATGCAGTACGCCATGAGGGTGATTTGAATACCTCGATGAGCCTGTTCAACAAGATACAAAAAGACAATCTTGATACCTATTCCGAGGAAATGAATACCGTCCTCAAGGTAAAGGCATCGACCATATTGGCCAGGTTTCTGGTCAAGGAAGTCAAACCCGAAATGAAAACAGAAGCGGAGATGATACTTGCCGAGGCCAGAAGGAAAATCGCCTCGCTAAAAAAGGATTCGTTCTTCAGGCTTACCCTTGATGCGGATATTGACTCCATTTGTTTTCTCGCAGACAGGACCGACCTGAGCAAGGGCATCAACTCAAGCCAAAACATCAATAAGGCATTTAAGAAATACCCAGAGGAAATCACCAGCATTTTACTCAAGGCGAACTCGCTTCTTTTCGCACCAGGTTTTGCTGGAGGCGATATCGGCAAGGCTTGCAATATGTTTCTCTCTCTCATGCGAGATCATAGCTCCGACATGAGCAACTGGGATCTGGCTTCCCTGTATAGCGGTATTGGAATAGCCTGTTACAAGTTGAAGGATTACCCGAACGCCAAGGCGTATTTGAGCAATGCAAAAAGTATGTATCCTGTCGATTCGGAAATTGACTCGTACTTGGAAAAACAGGAGCGATCATGATCTATTATCTTGGCTGTCTCATGACAGTGTTAAGCGTATATGCCCTTTTTCTCTCCCTCACTAATATCATAAGCATGACAAATCTCTCACGAAAAGCCAAAAACCAGAAGGAAAACCCGTTCATCAGTGTCTGCATTCCCGCTCGCAATGAGCAAAACAACATAGAGACCTGCGTACGTTCCTTTTTAATCCAAGAATATCCTAATTTCGAGGTGTTGGTACTTGATGACATGAGTGAGGATGCTACAGCAAGCATTGTCAGGGCCCTGGAACAGGAAGACCCCCGAGTCCACTTGATCAGCGGGAGACCTCTTCCTGAAGGATGGAAAGGCAAGGTGCATGCCATGCAACAGTTGTTTGAACGAAGTAAAGGGGAATATCTCCTTTTCACAGATGCGGATACCAAGCATAAACCTCTTTCCCTTCGTACCGGTATCGATTTACTTCTGTCCAACCATGCCAAATTCGTCAGCGGATATCCTTTTGAGGAAACCCCCTCGATTATTGCGGGATCGCTTGAAGCCTCCATGATATTCAACACAATGCTCTATATCCCGATTCCTCTTCAAAACAAAATACAAAAGAGTTTTTTCTCGATGGCCATCGGACAATATGTAATGTTGCAGAAGTCCTCATTATCCGAGGTTGGAGGCATGGCGACACTCAGGAACGAAGTATGTGACGATGTAGGCCTGGCACGCCTATTTGCAAAAACAGGACACAGGCAACTTTTTTGCGATTTAAAAAATGTGGTATCTTGTAAAATGTACAATTCACTCCATGAGGCGTTTTCCGGAACCGAAAGAAGTCTCGGCGGAGTAATCAAGCAAAGCACAGGGATGTCCATTCTCCTTGTTTTCGCGGTGATTGTTTTATTCCTTTGCTCCTCAGCCCCAATTGCAAGTATCATAGCCCTTGCAATCACACAAGCAAGAGGTGATGCGATTTTCCTTACCGTGGCATCCTTTCTTTTCTGGCTTGACTTCTTTATTGTTGCACGGTTCCATGGATTCTCCGTGAGCGTTTCCTTGATGGGACCTGTCACCTTTATTTTTGTTATTGCGATGTACGTACACAGCAGTTATTTGAAGGCGACCGGGCGTGGGTTCATATGGAAAGGCCGAAAAATCATGTAATTTGGCTTTTAATGCAGGTTTCTCACTTGCACAAGAAAAAAAGCATGGTACAATTAATACAAAACGTAACCCTTTGGAGGATTCAATGACTATTCACGAACAATTATCACAACAGTATGAGATTTATCTTGCTGAAAACACCAAGTTCACAGAGAAAGGGGTGAAGGTTTCTGCAGCAAGAGCTCGTAAGGCTCTGGCTGAAATTGCAAAACTTTGCAAGGAACGCCGAAAGGAAATCCAGGAAGCCAAAGAACAGTAATTTCCTTGGCTTGTATCTCTTGAAGAAGGTTGCTTGTGTGAGCAACCTTTTCTTTTTTGTGAAAAACCTACCAATATCTATTTTCTGTTTTGCCGGCAGAGAACGAGAGCAGGTTCAGAAACGGATCCGTTTGGAAGCAGAAAGCAGACTGATATTAACCAGATAATAGAGCAAGGCAACCAAAGCATAGAGAATAATCACCTGATGGGCATACTTGAATTTTCCCATGATGACAGTGGCATTCATCATGAGTTCGGAAATACCGACCACTTGGCAAAAGGATGTATCCTTGATGCAGGTGACAAACTGGCCCATCATCGGGACAAGGATTTTTTTCAGCGCCTGGGGTAAAATGATATGAATCATCGTTGAGGCGAAGGAGAACCCCTGGCTGGCGGCAATCTCCCATTGTCCCTTGGGAATGCCGTTCAGCCCTCCTCTGAGAATTTCCGCCACCATGGCGCTGGTGAAAACAGTCATTGCAAAAATCGCCGAGAACACCGGCTTGAAAGGAATCTTAAAGCCGAGGAAGCTGGAGGGCAGGACCAAACGAAAACTGAGGATGAATAATAACAAGGGGATGTTACGAACAATATCAATATAAAGTCCGGCTAGTTTACCAATTGGACCTTTACTGGAAAAACGTGCAATCCCTAAAATTGAACCAAAAATGAAACTTAAAGCGATGGAAACCAAGGCTATGAACAACGTCATGCCAAGGCCCTTGAGAAGAAATACAAGAATCTCAAGCCAGCTGTAGGGAGCAAACAGGTTCGCCATATTATTTCGCCCTCCGCTCAAGTCTTTGCACAATTCTGCTTAACGGCAGGCACAGGGAAAGATAAAGCAAACCGGTAATTAAGAAAGTCGGACCATAGATAGCCATCTCACTTGCCCAGGAGTCAGAACGATACATCAATTCTCCTCCCGCTACCATCGCCATCACCGATGAGTTTTTGATCAGATTGACCGCCTGATTAGTCATTGGAGGAAGTGCTATCTTCATAGCCTGAGGAAGAATAATGAGAAACATGGTTTGCAAATACCCAAATCCCTGGCTAAAGGCTGCCTCAATCTGTTCTTGGGGAATGGCCTTGAGGGAAGCTTCAATGATGGCAGAGCCAAAAGCCCCTGTATAAAGAGACAATCCCAAAAGACCTACTTCGAAAGTGGTAAGCAAAACACCCAATCGGGGAAGAACGTTGTAGAGGAAGAAAACCTGTACAACCAAGGGGGTATTCTGGAACAAAGACATGTAGGCTTGAAAAAGCCTCTGAAGGAATTTATTTGACGAGCATCGGGAAAGCCCCCCTATGAAGCTGATGAGAACGGTAAGAAACAAAGCCAGCAAAGAAATTGCAATTGTTACTCCAAAACCTTGCAAAAAGATTGGAAAGTACTCTACAAGTTTCTTCCACATCCATGCTTTGAACATTCGCTACCCTTTTAACCAAAATCAGGGCCAAGACCCCACCTGGCCCTGAAGAAGCCGATGTAAATTATTTCAAGCCCCATTTGGAAAGCATGATCGCAAGCTCGCCAGATGCTTCCAACTGATCAATGGTCTCATTGACCACATTGAGCAATGCCATGTTTCCTTTCTTGACAGCTATACCATAATCCTGTTTTGCAAAACGCTCCTGAAGAAGTCTACAGGAATCTTCCATATATCCATTCAGGATGGCGAAATCAACACTGAAGGCATCGATCCGACCGCTATCCAAGGCAACTTTAATCTCAGGATAAGTGGCATATTCGCTGTATTTCAAAGTAATCCCCGCTTCCTTGGCACCAATCTCAAGGCTTTTCTTGGTCGTGGCACTCTGTGCGACCCCCACGGTCTTCCCATTGAGGTCCTTGAAGATGGTATAAGGGGAATCCTTCTTTACCATGACGGCTACTGCATCCACATAGTAAATCTTGGAGAAATCCCAGCTCTTTTTCCGTTCTTCAGTTACGGTAAACGTCGCGGCCACCATATCAAGCTCACCGGTATCAAGCAAAGGTCCACGGGTCTTGGCGGTCACCGGTACGAATTCAATCGCCTGATCAACACCAAAGATTTTTTTTGCCACAGCACGGGCAAGATCAATCTCAAAACCTTCTATCTCCCCTGTATTGATGTTCTTGTACCCAAATGAAGGCACATCAACCTTGACTCCTACACTGAGTTTCCCTTTTGCTTTCAGAGAAGCCAAGGGATCAGAAACGGCTTCTTTGGTACCTGCGGCAAAGAGAGCGGTCCCGACCAAGATGAAAAGCAGAAGTACTGCACCCGACCTTCTCATAGAACGTGTTTTCATTTTATTCTCCTCTCTCCCCTTCCAAGGGAAGCATCAACACAAGCCAACATCGGTCTTTCATGCACTCTTAAGAATCTTTGATAGGAATTGCTTGGTCCGTTCACTTTGCGGATTATTGAACACCTGCTGAGGTTTTCCGTCCTCAGTTATATGTCCGCCATCAAGAAACAGAACCCTATCCGCGATATTGCTGGCGAAACCCATCTCATGAGTTACCACCACCATGGTCATTCCTTTCTGCTGGGCGACTTTCTGCATGATATCGAGCACTTCACTGATCATCTCAGGATCAAGGGCACTGGTAGGTTCGTCAAAGAGCAGCACCTTGGGGTTCATGCAGAGCGCACGGGCGATAGCCACCCGTTGTTGTTGTCCTCCGGAAAGCTGGTTTGGATAACTATGTGCTTTCTCCAATAATCCAACTTGTGAAAGCCTCTCAAAAGCCCTTTCCTCGACCATGGAACGCTTTTCCTTACGTAGGATGGTAGGGGCGAGACAGAGATTGTCCAGGACTGTCATGTGGGGATACAGATTGAATTGCTGGAAGACCATCCCGATTCCCTGGCGTATCTTGCATAAATCCCGTTGCTTCTTGCCTGTAAGTTCCTGCCCGTCCACAAACACCTGCCCTTTCTGGGGGGACTCAAAGAGATTGATACATCGCAAGAGTGTACTTTTTCCTCCTCCAGATGGTCCAATAATCACGGTTTTCGAACCTTGGGGAAGGACGAGATCGATGTTGTCAAGCACGAGAAGATCCCCGAAGGACATGCTCACGTTCTTAAGTCTGATCATCTCCTGTTCCATGTTTTTCTCCTCCCTAATAAAAAAAGAAACGGAGCCTGACGATGCATACACATCACAGACTCCGTTGTCAATTTGTTATTCTTATACAAAGATTTGCAATTTTATTCAATAAGTATTCTATAGAGTCAATTTCAAAATAGATTCTTGTATCTCAAGAGTGAATAAATATACAAATCTACTAGCGACCTGATTCAGCTTCACAGAAAACCCCAGGATTCGGGGAATATTGCTGAAAAACAGGTA
>JBAXZS010000153.1:0-6197 GCA_041670175.1 Sphaerochaetaceae bacterium
GATAGTCTTTATATCTGTGATCCGGTTTTGGGTGACAATGGTTCCTATTACAGCACCTTGGACAATTCGCTGACCGATGAGATACTGCGGACCTTGCTGCCGCTTTCTTTTCTATCCACCCCCAATGGTACGGAGGCTGCATTTCTTCTTCACAAGGAGGGGGAGAAGCCCCGGCAGGAATGGTGTTCAGCACTTCCAGGAAAGAAGGGGATTATCACGGGACTTGAGAACGATGAGGGATGTTTTGTCGCTACAAGCGACAGGCTTTATCCTTACAGGAAGATTCCTGTCTCCTATCCCGGGACAGGGGATTTGTTCGATGCGCTTCTGCTTGGGCTTTTGGTGAAAGGCAAAAAGATAGAGGATGCCATGCCTCTGGTGGTTGACTTGGTAAGCCTTGCTATCCTAAGGACGGACAGGCTTCGTCCCTTGGGTGTTGATGTGACCACAATAAGGAAGGAGCTCGCCACCTTATGATCGATTGCTTGTTTGTCGCTTCCAGCAAGCTGGAATTGGAAGGCATCCTTACTAACTATCCCAAGGTTGTCATCGGTGTGGGTAAAGCCCAGAGTGCCGTCCGTACGATGAAGGCGATTGAGATTTACAAGCCCAAACGGATCATCTGCCTCGGTTATGCGGGAGCGATTACCCAAAACTTGAGAATTGGAGATTTGGTATGTGCAAGTTCGGTCCTTCAATATGATATTGACTTAACTTCTTTTGGGTTAAAAAGATGTGAAGTTCCAACCGGGGATTCAAATAATTTGTTAGGTTCCCTTCCTTTATATGTTTTCCCTCAAACCGAGGCAAGAATAGGCATTTGTGGTACTGCTGACAGGTTTCTTCTTAGGTCGTACAGAAAAGATAATCCTTTTCTTTGGGAGGAGCTAGGCCTCTTGTTCTGTGATATGGAAAGCTACAGTGTCGCGCTTGCCGCGAAATATAACGATGTCCCCTGTTCGGTGGTCAGGGTCATCAGTGATGACAGCGAGGGGCATCGGCCCAAGCATTTTCCTCGGTTTGTCAGTGAGGCGAACAAAGTCCTCACAGCTTTCCTAGAGAAAAATCTCCAATGATCTTGAAAAGGTTCCCATCCTTGACTATCTCAAGTTTTCGCTGGGGAAAATATGAGAGAAGTAACGCTTTGAGATAGGTTGTCGCATCTTCCTCTATCATTGCCCTCTCGCTGTCCTTTACGTGCTTGAGCGTACAAATATCGATGTCGATGATATAGCCCCTGCCCTCTGCGCTTCCGTATCCCATGGTGAACTGGGTGCCGGTTGAGAAGAGACCATCGTAAGAAACCGCAGCCGCCTTACCTCTTCTAGGGCGATTGGGGTGCAAGGGGTATGCCTGCCCGTATTTATTCTCGAGATAGGTATCCAGGTCATCACACATCAATCTCAACTGGTCTTCAAGTGCTTGTTGTTTCGGATGCATTTGCGTTTGTTTCCTCAGGTATGAGTTTTTGCTCTGCATGGATAGGTGATAGGGTGAGCTGGTCAAATGAAGTACGCCCGGCTAATAACTTGGCGTACGAGAGAAGAGCTTCCTTATTGTCTTCGAAGCTACGGAGAGATTCCTGCTCCATATCGGAAATCGCAGTCGCCGAAGTGTCATCCATCTTGTAGTTATTTTGCAATGCCCCATGGATTCGCGTATAGACAATCTCGGGATTATCCCGGGCAAAGGTATCGGCCGCTTGCATCTGGGCGCTTGTATAGACTTTTTGGATGGGGGCTCCTTGTGAAGGGTCAAGCCATCCTATGACACCAGTGTTCTTGTTGATTTTAAAAGTCAACTCTCCTCCTGCGGTCGAAAGGGAGAGGATTTGGAACTTCTTGCAATTGGGGTAAAGCCTCTTGGCTTGTCCATAGGCGAACATCACGGGATTGTTCGCTATCACCCCGCCATCAAGCAGGGAGACGTTCTCGTCGTTTTGTCTGTCATGCAGGAAAGCCGGTCGGAAATATGTCGGGGCTGCACTGGTGGCCCTTGCGGCTTCCCAGAAGAGGAACTGATGGCTGTCATTGCTGGAGATTGGGTAAGGGCGACCTTCCAGAGCGTCATAACTAACAACGGAGACAGGAACCACAGCCTCGCTCAGAGGCGTGTCTCCAAACAACTTGAAGAGAAACTTCTCAAGCGGTTCGGCGTCATATTTGTCGATGAACAAGGCTCCAAATAGCTTTGATTGTTTCTTAGGGAAAATCATTCTCCCGTATTTCTTGTACAAATCCTTTATGGCCTGGATTTGCACTCCTTGGGGAAGTATCCCGCAAGGTTGCATCTTCCCCTCTCTTTTAAGAATCCTTGACAAGAATCCCAAGGTCTCCCTTTGGTATGCGAATGAGGAAAAACGGTCATCAAGGGGAAGGGGCGTCTTCTGTACTGGGCAGGTCATGCCCAAGGCAATCAAACCGCCCGTAGAGGTTCCGCAGATAAGATCGAAATGGTCGGCAAGAGGTCTTGTATCCCCTTGTTCTTCTAAAAGTTGTGAGAACAAGAACAAGATGTTTGAAGGAACGATGCCACGCATTCCTCCTCCATCTATGCTGAGGATGAAGCGTTCTTCATCGTTCTTTACTTGTGGTTTCCTAAAATAATCCCTTAATGGCATCATAGTCTTACAACATGCATTTTTTATAGGATTCGGTCAAGTATTATATAGTTTGTATTTATAAACATTCCTTATTAGGAATATAATACTAATATATATTGTAATAATAGTAAAAAAAAAGATTTTGCATTACACTATTTCCATGATTGATTTCATGGCTCTTCAAGAATACCAACATTGCATGCTTTGTCCTAACAGCTGTAAAGTGGACCGGACAAAGGGGCAACTTGGACGTTGTGGCGAAAGTGACAGGGTCCGTATTGCTTGGGCGGGCTTGCACCGTGGTGAGGAACCACCGGTGACTGGCAAGAAAGGGTCCGGAATGATTTTCTTTTGCGGTTGTCCTTTGCATTGTGCATATTGCCAGAATCATCAGATTTCTTGCTATCAGGGCCCCATTGGAGTTGAGGTGTCTATTGAACAGCTTTCCAGCCTGATGCTTGCCTTGGAGAAGTTTGGCGCAACGAATATCAATCTGGTCACAGGAACCCATTATTATCCTTCAATAGTTGTCGCTACTCAGATGGCAAGGGAGAAGGGGCTTACCATTCCTCTGGTCAACAACAGCTCTGGATATGAGAGTCTTGAAGGATTGCGTCTGATTGATCCGTACATCGACCTGTATCTTATTGATGTGAAGACACTTGATTGTTCTGTGGCGAAGCAATTCTGCGGATTGGAGAAATATAGTTCCTGTATTAAAGGGGTCATGTCTTTTTTGGTTAAGCGTCATCCGAAAGTGAAGCTTGACAAAAAAGGGCTTCACGGAATTCTCGTAAGGCATTTGCTTTTTCCTGGCACAATTGATGCCACCTTGTCTTTCCTGGAATATTTCAAGGAGGAACTTGACGGTCACGCATGGTTGTCCTTGATGGTGCAGTTTGTCCCTCCTGAAAAAAATCCTGGTTTCAAGGATGTGAGCCAGGAGGAATACGATATCTTGATTGATAAGTTGGAGGAATTGGGGATAGACGATGGATACGTCCAGGACTTGGCGGATAATATCCCCTGGATTCCCGATTTTAGTCAGGATGTACCCTTTCCTCCATCTTTTGCCGATGCTCTCCCTCTTTTTCTCCAATGGAAGGGGTCACGTTTTTAGCCGATGGTTGTTCCAATGAAAGGTTGCCCGCGCAGAATAGCCATGGTGTTTGCGATGTCTGATCCTTTTGAGCAGATGACCTTCAAAGCAAGTCTGCTTGCCCTGATGC
Source organism: Sphaerochaetaceae bacterium (assembly GCA_041670175.1). Lineage (GTDB taxonomy): Bacteria > Spirochaetota > Spirochaetia > Sphaerochaetales > Sphaerochaetaceae > JBAXZS01. Next base: position 3,832 of record JBAXZS010000153.1, read on the forward strand.
TTGCAATCGGATCGAAAGGAGTATTCTTGCCGGGAGTCCAGGTATCGCCGACAATCTTCTTGAAATCATCCCACGATATTGTGTCGATGGGTTTCGCCTCTGGATTCTTACGGGGGTCGTCTGTGTAGACTTTCTCGATGTTTGAGAGGTTGACGATCAACTTGCCACCGAAGCGTTCGGCAAGGAGCACTGCGTCATTATCGCTGGAAAATCCTGGTTTCCATCCTGCTGCCACAAGCACCTGCCCATTGAACTTGATGTTGCAGTCGGTAGGGTCGGTGACCAGGCTGTCACTGCATAAGTCGCTAAGAGTCGCTTTCACCAATTGTCCGTTAAGATGGGTCGCCCTGATTCCAATCCAGTCCAACTCATTGTTGTCCTTGAGGGGACCGATTTCTTTTGCGGCGTTCTGGTAGTTTCGGGCGGGAGCTCCCCCCCCACAGACCAGGATGATTTTACGATTGGCATCTTCTTTGAGATATTCCCTGAGGTTGGCATTGAATTCTTTGAGGAATTTTGTATCAATTTGATTCGGAGCTATGATTGAACCACCCAGTGAGAGTACAATTAGTTGTTGCATGGCGCCTCCTGTTGGCCCAATGTACCACGTTCTTCGAGAAGTTTGAAGCAATCTGCCGGATTTGGCTGTAATTGGGATTGTACCTACGTTGAAACACTTTGTCTTTGGAAGTGCCTGTGCATTTGGTCAGTGGCGAGGTAGGTGCAAGGATAGGTTGCGATGAATAACCTGAATTCGGTGTTGTTGGAAGGGAATTTGGTAAGGGATCCTGAATTGAAGAAGGTCGGTTCAATCCAACGTTCTGTCTGCCGGTTCTCAATTGGGGTCAATCGCTATTATCGCAAGGCCAAGGATGACGAAGTTGTCCAGGAGACTTTGTTCATCGAGGTGGAGACCTGGGGGGTGCTTGCGGGGAATTGTGCGCAGTATCTCAAGAAGGGGAGGGGTGTCCGGGTGGTCGGCTATTTGAAGCAGGAGAACTGGGAAGGCAAGGAAGACAAGAAGAATCATTCCAGGATCATCTTGGAGGCCGAGCATGTGGAGTTTCGTCCTGACCAAGGAACCAAGGCGGAGAGCCCAGCGGAGATGGAACTGGAGGATGATGTCGAGATTGCCGAGGAGCAGTAGGAAGGACAGTGGAGTTGTCAGTGAATGGCAACTCCACTCCAAGAGGGAGAAAGGAATGGTGGATATCGCAACATACAACAGAAAAGCATGGGAGGCTGAGTGCCGCAAGAAGAATCCTTGGACCGTTGCCTACAAAGAGGAGATCCTGGCTAACGCCAAGAAGGGAAAACCTTATCTGCTCTTGACGCCACTGAAGGAAGTTCCGTCGGCCTGGTACCTGCCGATCAGGGACAAGGATGTCCTTTGCCTCGCTTCGGGAGGAGGACAGCAGACCTCCCAGTTCTCAGCGATGGGAGCCAGGACAACCGTATTGGACAATAGCCAGACCCAACTCGATTCAGATATCACTGTGTCAAAAAGGGAAGGGCTGGATATTACCACGGTGCTGGGCGACATGAGGGACCTGTCCTGCTTTACCGATGAGAGTTTTGATCTCATATTCCATCCGGTCTCAAATTGCTTTGTTGATGATATCCAGAAGGTTTGGAAGGAATGCTTCCGAGTATTAAGGAAAGGGGGACGGCTTCTGGTTGGAATAACCAATCCTGTCATGTACATCTTTGATGGGGAAGCTGAAGAAAAAGGTAGGCTTGAAGTGAGATTCCCCATCCCTTTCAGTGATACGGATTATCCGGAGTTGGCTCAAGGCCGGATGAAGAACAATGAGCCTCTAGAGTTCTCTCATACCCTGGAAGAGCAATTAGGAGGCATATGTGATGCAGGTTTGAGCATAATAAGCCTCTATTCCGATACCAGAGATGATTTATCCAGCAAGTGCGTTCATGATGCTTTCTTGGCGATCTTGGCAAGAAAAAACTAAGGTACTGGCTCTCATTACAAATTGAAAAAAACACTTGCCACCAGGATTCGCATTTGAGAGAAGGAATGGTACTCGAGCTAATCAATAGAAAGGAAGAACACCTTCAAGACTAATGCGATTTGAATCAACCAAATCTAAATTGTATGAATCGATAACCTCTAAGAGGTTCCTTTCGTTCTCAATTATTTAGTGGTTTCCTCAATTCAGCATTAATCATAAAAAGTGAAGGAGCTCCAAGTCCTTTCAAGAATCACATCACTCTCAAACTGGCAGAAGCTAATCATGAGCAACAATACTGTTTGAGTCCTTTCAAGAATCACATCACTCTCAAACTGGCAGAAGCTAATCATGAGCAACAATACTGTTTGAGTCCTTTCAAGAATCACATCACTCTCAAAC
>JBAXZS010000154.1:0-6140 GCA_041670175.1 Sphaerochaetaceae bacterium
GGCATTCACCACGAATCTGGTGAAGGCGGCCCCCGTTCTTTGGGATATGGATGTGGTCAATAGCGGGAAGGATGTATTTGCCATTGTGGTCAACAGTGGGAATGCCAATGCCTATACAGGGGAGCAAGGACTGAAAGATGCCAAGACCATGGCCGAATGCACCGCTCTTGCTTTGAACAAGAATAAGAAACTGCTTCCCAAGCTGGAAGCTGGAAACATCTTGGTAAGCTCAACCGGGGTTATTGGGGTTCCTCTTGTGATGGATACTGTGCAGAACGGCATCATCAAATGTGTCAAAGGCTTGAAGAGGGAGAATGGGCATCTTGCTGCAGTAGCCATCTGCACTACGGATACCCATACCAAGGAAGTGGCGGTGGAACTTGTCATTGAAGGAAAGAAGGTGCACCTTGCGGGTATGGCGAAAGGTAGCGGGATGATTCATCCCAACATGGCCACCATGTTGTCTTTCATCACCACTGATGCCAAGGTGAAAAAGGAATCCTTGCAAAAACTGCTTGGTAATACCATTGTCGATAGTTATAACATGGTAAGTGTGGATGGCGATACTTCCACCAATGACACCGTCATCACTTTAGCCAACGGGCAGAGCCAGATAAGCGAGCTTTCCGAATCCTCCCCTGATTGGCCTCAGTTTGTGGAAGCCTTCACGTACATCCATACCTTTCTTGCCAAGGAAATCGTCCGTGATGGAGAAGGTGCCAGCAAGTTTATCGAAGTGCGGGTAAAAGGAACTGAGAGCGTTGCGGATGCCAGAGTTCTGGCCAAGAGTGTGATTTCCAGCAGTTTGGTCAAGGCCGCTTTCTTTGGCAGTGATGCCAATTGGGGACGGATTCTTTGTGCTATGGGCTATAGTGGAGTGAAGTTTGACCCAAGCCGGGTTTCCTTGTCCTTTTCTTCTGCAAAAGGGGAGATTCAGGTGGTTGACAATGGACAGCCCCTTACCTTTGATGAATTCCGTGCCAAGACAATACTTTTGGAAAAGGAAGTCCATGTTGAGGTCAGTGTGGGGGAGGGCTCCTTTGAGGCAACTGCCTGGGGATGTGACCTCACTTACGAATATGTGAGAATCAATGGGGATTATAGGAGTTGATGAGAATGGACATGAACAAGGAAATAGTGAAGGCCAATGTCCTTATTGAGGCGATACCTTATATCCGTAAGTTCTCTGGCATAACGGTGGTTATCAAATATGGGGGCTCGGCCATGGTCGATGAGGAATTGAGGAAGTCCACCATCAGCGATATCGCCATGCTCAAATATTTGGGACTTCGCCCTGTGGTTGTGCATGGGGGGGGCAAGGATATTACCAATATGCTTTCCAGGTTGGGAAAGAAAACCCAATTTATCGATGGCTTGAGAATCACGGATGCCGAGACCGCGGGTATCGCGGAAATGGTACTTTCCGGTTCCATAGGCAAGGGTCTGGTGGAAGATCTTGAGGCTAATGGGATTCCCGCAGTGGGCATAAGCGGCAAGGATGGACATACATTGCTCTCCTCAAGGCTTATCGATGGACAGGGTCGTGACCTGGGCTTTGTGGGAAAAGTGGAAAAGGTTGATACCCAGCTTCTGCTTACCTTGATGAACAACGGCTTTATTCCTGTGGTGTCTCCTGTAGGGGTCGACGAGGATTCGCAAACCTATAATATCAATGCCGACTACGCCGCCAGTGCCATTGCAGGGGCCTTGGGAGCTCGCAAATTGGTATTCCTGACCGATGTGGAGGGAATACTGACCGACAAGGATGATCCTGAGAGTATAATCCGCCAGCTTTCCATCGAACAGGCAAAAGGTTTTATCGCTGACGGTACAATCTCTGGAGGGATGATTCCCAAAGTGGAGTGTTGTCTCGATGCCATGGAGAAAGGGGTGAGGAATGTGCATGTGCTCAACGGGAAGACTCCTCATGCCATGTTGCTGGAGATTTTCACCCATGAAGGGGTGGGTACAATGTTTTATAAGGATTTAAACGATGGAAACTAACGAATCATATCAAAAGCTTGGTAAGACCTATCTGCAGGATTGCTATGCCCAAGCTCCTCTTTGTTTCAAAGGTGGCGAAGGTTGTCATCTTATCGATGTGGAGGATCATTCCTATCTCGATTGTGTGGGTGGCATTGCGGTGAATGCCTTGGGCTATGGGAACAAGGAGCTTTCTTGCAAGCTCAAGGAGACTATCGATAGTGGATTGCTCCACTGCTCGAATCTCTATTACAATCCCCATGCCATCAATGCGGCAAGGATGCTGTGTGAACTCTCTGATATGGATAGGGTGTTCTTTTGCAACAGCGGAGCTGAAGCCAATGAGGCGGCCTTGAAGCTGGCCAGGAAATTTGGCAAAAAGGATGGACGTTTTGAAGTTATCAGTTTCAACCATTCCTTCCATGGCAGGACAATGGGGGCTGTCACAGCCACAGGCCAGGAGAAATATCGTTCGAGTTTCCTCCCTTTGGTTCCTGGCTTTGTCTATGCCGAGTATAATGATCTTGAAAGTGTGAAGGCTCTGATACATGAGAAGAGTTGCGCGGTCATCTGCGAGCCTTTGCAAGGTGAGGGTGGCTTGATCGCCGCGGATAAGGAATTCCTTGCTGGGTTGAGAAAGTTATGTGATGAGCATAACCTGCTTCTTATTTTTGATGAGGTGCAATGTGGAATGGGACGCTGTGGCAAACCCTTTTGTTGGCAGAATTATCAGGTGCAACCCGATATCATGACCTTGGCCAAGGCCTTGGGATGTGGCATCCCTGCTGGAGCCATGGTGGCGAAAGGAGAAGTCGCCCATCTGTTTAGTGCAGGGGACCACGCATCGACTTTTGGTGGGGGGCCTTTGGCCATGAGCGCCGCCGAGCTTATCCTTCAGAAACTCAAGGACGGGGAGCTTTGCTCCCACGTACAGGAGATGGGTCTTTACCTCAGGGAGCAACTCACCCGGTTAGTTGGGAAATATCCGACAAAATGCACCTCGGTCAGAGGTCTTGGCTTGATGGACGGCCTGGTTCTGACGATTCCTCCTTCAATTGTGGTTGAGGCCTGCAGAAAGCAGGGATTGCTGGTTTGCAGCGCGGGGCATGATGTACTTAGGTTTGTTCCTCCCTTGGTCATCACGAAGGAAGAACTTTCATTGGCCGTTTCGATTGTTGACAAGAGCTTGGCAAGTCTCTAAGATTCTTCCTAAGAACAAAGACGTTCCATCTAACGTTGGAGCGCCTTTTTTTTTGTTTCAGGGGGAAGGATATGTGTGGTTTTGTTGGAATGTTTGATGTGGTGGGAGATGCCGGTGCTTATCGTTCGCAAGTGCTCCAGATGTCCCGTACTATTCGTCATCGTGGTCCTGATTGGTCCGGTATCTATACAGGTACTGATGTCATTATCAGTCATGAGAGATTGAGTATTGTTGACCCTCTTTCAGGAAAGCAACCTCTTTATAGCAAAGATGGTAATTTGGTTCTGGCAGCCAATGGAGAAATATACAATCATCAGAGCATTCGTGCACACTATAAGAATTATGAATTCCTTACCCAAAGCGATTGCGAGGTTATTCTTGCCTTGTACCAGGACAAAGGTCCTGCGATGTTTGAGGATCTCAATGGGATTTTTGCTTTTGCCTTGTATGACAAGAAGAAAGACGTCTATTTGATAGGGCGTGACCATTTGGGGATTATCCCCTTGTACCAGGGTTGGGATGAGAACGGTCATTATTATGTGGCTTCCGAGCTCAAGGCTCTTAACGGGGTGTGCACCACCATCGAGGAGTTCGCTCCCGGTAGTTATTACTACAGCCCGGATAAAGAAGTGAAGAAGTGGTATAGCCGTAAGTGGCAATCCTATGATGCGGTGAAGGATGATGCACGGACTGATGCGGAATGTGTCGCTCTTGTTCGTGAGGGCCTGGAGGCTGCGGTAAAGCGTCAGCTGATGAGCGATGTCCCCTATGGTGTGTTGCTCAGTGGGGGCCTTGACTCCTCCGTTATTGCCGCTATTGTCGCAAGGTATGCAGCTAAACGTATTGAATCGAATGACACCGAGCAGGCTTGGTGGCCTCGTCTTCATAGTTTTGCCATTGGATTGGAAGGCTCTCCTGACTTGAAAGCCGCCCGACTTGCCGCAGAGGCTCTCCATACGGTGCATCATGAGGTGCATTTCACCATCCAGGAAGCGCTCGATGTACTTGATGATGTCATTTATCATCTTGAGACCTATGATATCACCACGATACGTGCGGCCACTCCTATGTTCCTTCTTGCAAGGGTGATCAAGAGCATGGGTATCAAGATGGTGCTTTCCGGAGAAGGGTCCGATGAGTTGTTTGGAGGATATCTCTATTTCCACAAGGCTCCGAACGAGAAGGAATTTCATGAGGAGACAGTTCGCAAGATAGAGAAACTTCATTTGTATGATTTGCTTCGTGCCAACAAGTCCTTGGCGGCCTGGGGCGTGGAAGGCCGGGTCCCTTTCCTTGATAAGGAGTTCATTGATATTGCGATGAATCTTCCTCCAAGGGTGAAGATGAGCCTTGTCCAGGCTGATGGGAAGAAGAGGATTGAGAAATGGGTTGTTCGTGAGGCTTTCAAGGACATGCTCCCCAAGGAGATAGTCTGGAGGCAAAAAGAGCAGTTCAGTGATGGGGTGGGTTATAACTGGATTGACACCCTTAAGGAAATGACCAACAGGGAAGTGGGCGATGACCAGTTTGCCAATGCGGTCCATAGATTTCCAATTAATACTCCGTCGACAAAGGAAGAGTATTATTATCGTTCTCTTTTCGCCAAGCATTTCCCCACTGAGAGTGAGGCAAGGTGTGTGCCCCATGAAGCTTCAGTTGCTTGCTCAACTGCAAAGGCCCTGGAATGGGATGCGGCTTTCAAGAAGATGAACGAGCCCAGTGGTCGTGCGATTTTTGGCGTGCATGATGATGCCTACGGGAAAAAATAAAAATTCCGCTGAACAGGATGTTTGTATCTAGCCGATGGTATTTCGGAGTGTGCCCAGACCCTCGATGATTATTTCCACGGTGGCGCCATGTCTCATCCCACTGATGCCACCCGGGGTTCCTGTAGAGATGATATCCCCTGGAAGCAAAGTCATTATCTGGGAAAGGAAACTTACCAGGTAAGGGACAGGGAAGATAAGGTTTGAGGTATTTGACCTTTGCATCACTTTTCCATCAACCCTGCTTTCTATCGCGAGATTGGAGGGGTCGATAGCTGTTTCGATGAATGGTCCGAGAGGGCAGAAGGTGTCAAAGCTTTTGGCGATGGTCCATTGCCCCTCTTTTGGCTGCAGATCACGGGCTGTCACATCGTTGGCACAGGTATAGCCAAGGATATAGGAGGAAGCATCGGCTTCGCTGACCTTATGGCAGGTGCGGCCGATGACCACCGCCAGTTCCGCCTCATAGTCGAGCCGATGGCACATTGAAGGATAGTCGATGACCCCTTCAGGGTCCAGGATGCTGGTCGAAGGCTTGATAAACACAACAGGAGACGAGGGAATAGGAAGCTGGAATTCCTTTGCATGGTCTTTGTAGTTGAGTCCGATGCATACAGCCTTGGAAAAAAGGGTTGGGGCAAGCAGCCTCACCTCTTGCAGGGGTATTGTCTCTCCACTCTCCTGTGATGTCCCAAGATAGGAATTATCAAGCACTCTGATGTCAGAGCCGTCAAGGATGCCATATCTTACTTGTCCTTGTGCAGAAAATCTTACGTATTTCATCTTGAACCTTCTGTTCCTATCATGGACTTTTTCAAAATGCTTGACAACTAGAGTTGCAGGGCGGCTTGGATTGTATCGTCCGTCCCTTCCAGGAATGCCTCTAAGCTTGGAATCACAAGTACATCAGGGGTCAGTGGCTCTGCTTTGTAAGAGGGATTATTAAAGTATTCACTGAGCTTTATGTCTTTTGTCGAACAGAAAAAAGTCACCCCTTCCATAAGGTTCTGATTTGACACTGATCCGAAATGATCCACATTGCCACTGGTCCTCTGTCCCACAAGGATTGCTCCGCTTTCCTTAAGCTGGACGGCATTGATGATGGCAGAGGAGAATGTGTTTTCCCCCACCAGCGTGATAACCTTCAATTGGGGATTGTCAGTGATATATGTTAGTACTGGTTGCAGGAC
>JBAXZS010000155.1:0-6116 GCA_041670175.1 Sphaerochaetaceae bacterium
AATTAGGAGAGAGGCATGAAGATTATTATTGTTGACGACGAACCGAATATCAGGGGTTTGATGCAACGGTATCTCGGTTTGGATGGAATTGAAAGTGATTGTGCTGAAAATGGTCTTTCCGCTCAACGCATGATTGAGGAAAACCCCTATGATGCCGCTCTTGTTGATTTGAAAATGCCTGGCATGGATGGGCAGCAACTCATCATGTGGCTGCGCCAGGAGGGTTTTAGAATGCCGGTGATTATGATGAGCGCTCACGGTGAGATACCTGATGCGGTGAGCGCCCTGAAGGAAGGGGCTCAGGATTATATCGTCAAGCCTTTTGATCCCGAGGAACTTGTCATCCGGCTCAAGAAACTGGTGGAAGCCCAGAATTTGAGGAACATGGTAGAGGCCGTGAGCCGCGATGATGCGAAGAATAACAGCACCTTCATTGGTGATAGTCCTTCCATACTGAAAATCAAGGCCCTGATAGCCAAGATCAAGGATGCCAACTCCATAGTGCTTATCACTGGGGAAAGTGGGACCGGCAAAGAAGTTGTTGCCCGTGAGATTCATGCCAACAGTCCTGTCAGTGGAGGTCCTTTTGTGGCCATCAACATCGGCGGCGTGCCTGAGAACTTACTGGAGAGCGAACTCTTCGGTTACGAAAAAGGAGCTTTCACGGGAGCGGTGAACCGCAAGACCGGCATGTTTGAACTTGCCAGTGGCGGTACGTTGTTTCTTGATGAGATAGGGGATATGCCATTGAGTTTACAGGTGAAGATTCTTCGTGTCCTTCAAGAACGAAGGATAACTCGTCTGGGAGGCACGACGGCAATACCAATCAATGCCCGTATTATTGCGGCGACCAACAAGGATCTGGAGGAGATGGTCCGTGGCGGTTCGTTCCGTGAGGATCTGTTCTATCGATTGAACGTGGTGCGCATCGCCATTCCTCCATTGAGAGAAAGAAAGGACGATATCCCTTTGCTTGCAGCCAGTATCCTTTCCCGCCTTAATGCCCAGGTAGGACATGCAATCAAGGGCTTCACTTCTGAAGCATTGGCAATGCTTTGCAACTATGAGTTCTATGGGAATGTGAGGGAATTGGAAAATATTCTGGAACGGGCTGTCATCTTCGCTACAGGAGATGAGCTGACCTGCGATGATTTGGATTTGAGGGATTCCGTGTTTACCAAGGAGCAGAAGAAGAGCGAGCAGCCTCCCGAGGATAAGGAAAATGCAAAAAGCCTGAAGGATGCGGAGGTGGACACCATTGTCCGCGCCCTTCATCGCTGGGAAGGGAACAGGACCAAGGCGGCGCAGGAATTGGGGATATCACGCAGGACCTTGATTAACAAGATATCAGAATATGAATTGGATTTATAAGGAGCCTGATGCTATGGAAAAATTACCCACTTGGGATATGAGCACTCTGTATGGAGATGTCGACACCCCTCTTTTTCTTGGGGACCTGGATAGGATGGTCTCACTCTCGAAAGAGCTGGAGCGACAGCTCCTGAATCCTGAGTATGGCTTGGTTCCTGCTTTGGATGCATACCAGAAGATATTGGATATCAATGAGACATTGGATGCTTTTGCAAATTCCTTGCGTACGACTGATACTACCAATGCCAAGTATGCCAAGGCGGTGACCCAGGTGGGGGAAGCCTCCCTTGAGGTTGAGAAAGTGGATGTCCTTTTCCTTTCCTTTCTCGTTTCCCATAAGGAGGAGATACACACTCTCACCGCAAAGGGGCAAGAACTGGAAGCTTACAAATTCGTACTGGAGGAAGCTTTGGAACGGCAAAAGCATACCTTGCCCAACGAGATGGAGGCTTTGGCCGCCGAATTGTCCCGTTGTGGTACGGATGCCTTTTCCCGATTGCAGGAAGCGGTTTCCGCAGGTGCTTCCGCCACTTGGTGTGATGGACAGAAAAAGACGGCGACCGAGCTCCGCAGTTATGCATTTAGCAGTGACCGGGTGCTAAGGAAACTTGCTTTTGACAAGGAGCTGGAGATATGGAAAGAACATGAGGAGGCTTTCTCCGCAAGCCTGAACGGAGTCAAGGGGGCCACGATTGCTTTGGACAAGGCCCGTGGGTATGAAAGTCCGCTTGCCCGGTCCCTATTCCAGTCGAGAATCGACCAGACCACCTTCGAGGCTCTCTTAGGCACGCTTGAGAAGAATCTCCCTCTGTTCCGTTCCTATCTGGCCACCAAGGCCAAGGCCCTTGGGCTTGAGGAGCTTGCATTTTATGACCTGTTTGCTCCCGTGGGCAAAGGGAACCGTTCCTACACCTATGAACAGGCAAAACAATTCATTATTCAGAGGATGGGTTCGTTCTCTCCCAAGGTGGGTGCCTTTGTGACCAAGGCGTTTGCGCAGAATTGGATAGACCCCGAAGCCCATCCGGGAAAAATCGGTGGAGCCTATGATACTGCCTTCCCCTTGTTTGGACAAAGCCGGGTGCTCTCCAATTTCGATTATTCCTACAATGGAGTGTCCACCTTGGCCCATGAACTCGGTCATGCGTTCCACGATAGTGTGGTGCTTCCTTTGCCCCACATGCTACGCAGCTATCCTATGACCTTGGCTGAGACCGCCTCCATCTTCAGCGAGTTCATCGCCTTCAAAGGTGCGCTCTCTCTTGCTGATGCTTCAGAAAAGGTGACCCTTGAGGAGCATTTCATCCAGGATGCCTGTCAGGTTTGTGTGGATATCCTATGCCGTTTCTATTTCGAGCAAGAGGTGTTCGAGAAGCGCAAGAGCGAGGAGCTTACCGCGGATGGTTTCTGTTCCCTGATGGTGGACTGCCAAAAGAGGACATATGGAGGACTCAGCGAGTACCATCCCTACATGTGGGCCGTCAAATGCCACTATTACAGTAGTGATTTCAGTTTCTACAATTATCCCTATGCGTTTGGACAGCTTTTTGGCTTGGGCCTGTATGCCCAATACCAGAAAGATCCGGCAGGTTTTGAGGATAAGTACGTGATGATGCTCTCCAAAACGGGAAGCGCCTCCTCCATGGATGTGGCCGCCTCGATTGGATGTGATATCCGTACTCCTTCTTTCTGGCAGGCAGGCATGGATATAATTGGCTCCTACATAAGGAGTTTTGCACATGACTGTACGTTGTGAGAAACTTATTCAGGGCGGGCTGGCCCTTTCCCATGGGGAGAAAGGACAAGTAATCTTGGTCAAGGGGGCATTGCCAGGCGAGCTGGTGGAGATTCAACTTGACGAAAAGAAAAGTGACTACCTGGTATGTCATGTCACCACTATTCTGGAGGCAAGTCCTGACAGGGTCGAGCCTTTGTGTCCTTATTATGGAATTTGCGGGGGATGCGATTTCCAGATGCTTGCATCTGCGAAGCAATCCGAGATAAAGCAGCTTTTGGTTGAGGAGAATCTGAGAAGGATTGCAGGGCTTGATGACTTGGAGACCGAGCCAGTCGCCTCAGGTCCGATGTGGAATTATCGCTCACGGTGCCGTTTTCATATTGATGTACGGACCAAGCAAATAGGTTTTTTAGGCAAGAGAACCAATTCTGTCCTTGATATCAAGAATTGTCCTGTCCTGGTCCCCCAATTGAATCAGTTGCTTCTGGACAGGACCTTCTTATGGGAGGAGGCCCGCAAGGCGATGTTCTCCAACAAGGTAAGCAACGGATTGGTTGAAGTGAATGTCTTCTGTGGCGACAAGGATGTCACTTGTGATCAGAAGATTGTACTTGCGACCATTGGCGGGCATACGTTCGCCGTCGATGGACGAGTGTTTTTTCAAGGGAATGCCTTTCTTCTTCCCCAAATGGGCTCTTTTGTTCAGCAGCAGACCGTAGGAAGCATTGTAATGGATTTGTATGGGGGTGTGGGGACTTTCAGCAAGTTTCTTGGAGCGGAACGGCAGATTACACTTGTGGAGCGGGATCCCAACTGTCTTCGTCTTGCAAAGCGGAATGTCCCCTTTGCCTCCCTCTACACCCAGGATGTGGCGCAATGGAAGCAGACGGGTCCGATTGATACCGTGGTGGTGGATCCTCCTCGTGTAGGTCTGGCGGATATGGTACCTGCCATGATAGCCTCCTGGAAACCTGCAAGGATTATCTATATGTCCTGCGACAGTGTGTCCTTGGCTAGGGATGTTTCCCGTTTTGCCAAGGTCGGGTATACTGCGAGAAGGCTGAAGGTGTTTGATATGTATCCCCAGACTTTTGGACAGGAAGCCTGTGTTGTTCTTGATGGTAAGGAGTCTGCTAATGCGTGATGGATTTCTCAAGTGTGCGACGTATTCTCCTGTGGTCCATGTCGCAGATTGTTCTTTCAATGAGGAACGTCTCAAGGAAGGCATAGAGAAGGCTGACAAGGAAGGGGTGCGCTTGATTGTCTTTCCGGAACTCTGCATCACCGGCTACACCTGCGCGGACCTGTTCTTGCAGCAGGTTCTGCTCAATGGTGCCCTTTCAGCTTTGTCCGATTTGATTCTTTTCAGCCGTGGGTTTGATATGGTGATGGTCTTTGGCCTCCCTTTGTCCTTTGGTGGATATCTTTATAATTGTGCTGTAGTGGTGTACAACGGCAAGATTCTCGGGGTTGTTCCCAAGAGCAACATACCGAATTATCAGGAATTCTATGAACGGCGTTGGTTCTCTCCCGCTCCCGAGGGGGTGTCGATTGTTACCTTGTGCCGTCAGTTGTGCCCTTTCGGGGCTTCCTTGTTGTTTGCCTGTACCACGATGCGGGACTTTGTTCTGGGTGTCGAGGTTTGTGAGGATCTCTGGGTTCCTCTTTCCCCCTCTGTCAATTTGGCTTTGGCTGGAGCAACGGTTATAGTCAATCCAAGCGCCAGTGACGAGTTGGTGGGAAAGGCTCAGTATCGCGTTTCCTTGGTATCCAGCCAAAGCGGGAAGCTTGTATGTGGGTATATCTACTGTGATGCCGGTTTTGGGGAATCCTCAACCGACTTGGTGTTCGCCTCCCATAATCTCATCTGTGAGAACGGGACCGTGCTTGGCGAGCAATTTGCCCGAAGCGCCCAGTTGCTGGTTACTGAACTGGATGTGAACAAGCTGGCATTGGAGCGGAAAAGAATGACCACCTTCAACCAACGGCATACCGCATGCACCACGGTTGAGTTTGCCCTGACGGCAAAAGATGTTCATCTTACTCGATTTGTCGACCGTTCTCCCTTTGTCCCAAGTGATGAAGCCACTCGCTTCACCCGATGCGAGACGATTCTTACGCTTCAGAGCCTGGGATTGCAGAAACGTCTCAGCCATGTCAAGGTAAAGGACGTGGTTGTCGGTTTGTCCGGTGGCTTGGATTCCACCTTGGCCTTGTTGGTGTGTGTCCGTTCCTTTGATGCCCTTAATCTGGACAGAAAGGGAATTCTCGCAGTTACCATGCCAGGTTTCGGGACCACTAAGAGGACCAGGGGCAATGCCACTGTCCTCGCCAATGCGTTAGGAGTGAGCTTGTACGAGGTGGATATATCCAAGGCCGTGCTTCAGCATTTCGCTGATATCGGGCAGGATGTGAATACGACCGACATCACCTATGAGAACAGCCAAGCCAGGGAAAGGACCCAGATACTGATGGATCTGGCGAACAAACGCAATGCCCTGGTCATTGGGACCGGGGACCTTTCTGAACTTGCCTTGGGATGGGCGACGTATAACGGGGATCATATGTCCATGTATGCCGTCAATTGCTCGGTACCGAAGACCTTGGTCCGCCACTTGGTGAGACATGTGGCAATGAAGGAGAACGAGGAGATCAAAAAGGTGTTGCTTGATGTCATTGACACTCCGGTCAGTCCTGAATTGCTTCCCGCTTCCTCCAATGGAACAATCAGCCAGATCACCGAGGATATTGTTGGCCCCTATGAGCTTCATGACTTTTTCCTGTACTATATGGTGCGGTGGGGTTTTGAGCCCAAGAAGATTTTTCGCTTGGCTTTGATCGCTTTCGAGGATGTTTACCAACCTGACTTTATTCTCAAATGGCTGAAAAACTATTATCGCCGCTTTTTCAGCCAGCAGTTCAAGCGTTCCTGTTTGCCAGACGGGCCAAAAGTTGGTTCGGTAACTCTTTCTCCTAGAGGTGATTGGAGGATGCCGAGTGATGCTTG
>JBAXZS010000156.1:0-6096 GCA_041670175.1 Sphaerochaetaceae bacterium
CAAAGCAACGGCAGTCGCATTGCGCGGCTCATCATTCAAAAGCCCCATCTCACCAAGACTGGCCCCTTCATGGGAAAGTTCACACAGCTGGAACTGCTCGGGAGTTCCATAATTGAGATAGAGCGCCACCGAACCATGCCTAAGCAAAAACATCGTATTGCATTCTTGTCCTTGCTGATAGATGACCGTATCTTTCGCCACTTCTATGATAGGATTACCTGCGTCGGTCTCTTTACTCATAATTATGGCCTCCTTCAACAATTATAACAAAAATCCCCGGAATCGCCAAGAAGTGATAGAATCCATAACTATGGAAAAGTACGAGCATATTTCGAATCGCGAGAAATTCGCATATGGGTTCGGTAATTTTGGGCAGAATATGATTTACAGCTTCATGTCCAACTTCCTTCTTTATTTCTATACAGATGTTTTTGGTATTATTCCTGCCGCAGCTGGCACCATCTTGCTGGTGGCACGCCTCTGGGATGCGATCAATGACCCTATGATGGGTATGCTCGCCGATCGCACCCACACAAAATGGGGTAAATTCAGGCCTTATCTTGCTTTCACTCCAATCCTATTTGTACCTTTTGCCATTGCATCCTTCTCCGCTCCCTCCTTCTCCCAACCGGGAAAGATAGCCTGGGCCGCAGTCACATATATTGTATTTGGCATGATTTATACCGCAAGCGACGTCCCCTTCTGGGCCATGGGAAGTACCATTACTGAAGATACAAACCAAAGGAACAGCGTCGTCACCGCTCCTAGGCTCTCAGCGACCATTGCCGTCGCTCTGGCTACCGTGGCAACAAAACCCATGATTGACTTCTTTGGCAGAGGATCCTCTCATCCTGACAGAGGTTATCAGATGACCGCATTGGTCTACAGTATTCTTACCGTAGCATGTTTTCTTGTCACCTTCTTCTTTGTCAAAGAACGGGTGCATCAGAGACAGAATGCACCCAAGCCAAACTTCAAGGACATCTACAAGGTCATCTTCAAAAACAAGCCGTTGCTCCTGGTTATCCTCTCAGGTTTGTTTACCGGTATCGGGCAGACAGCAAAACTTGCCATGCTTATTTATTATGTCACCTATAATCTTGGGAATGGAATGCTCTATACTCTTTTTGCAGGAATCAACATCCCGTTCATTCTTATCGGTATCGGCCTGGTTCCGTTTTTCTGCAAGCATTTTGGAAAGAAAGCCACTTGCATCGGCTATTATGCAATCTATGCCCTGGGTTCCTTGGGCTTCTATCTGGTCGGCTGGAAGAATTTCCCTGCCTTGCTTGTTTTCAATTGCATCGCCAGCATCGGTATGGCAAGCCCTCAGGTAATCCAGACTGCCATGATAGCAGACACCATCGAGTATTCTGAGTTGAAAACGGGGCAAAGGAACGAGGGTATCATCTTCTCCACCCAAACCTTTCTTGCCAAGCTTTCCCAAGCCGTCACCAGCGTGATAATCGCACTTTCCCTGGCGGCTTTGCATTATGTTCCCAATGTGCAACAGTCACAGGATGTGCTTCAGGGATTGCATGCCCTTATCTCGTTCATCCCCTTCTTCAGCTCCTTATTGGGTATCATCCCAATCATTTTCTATCCTCTGTCTGAAGCCAAACATGACCAGATAGTCTCGGAGATCAGAAGGAAGAACGATTGCATTTAACCTGATATTGCTTTACTTTGGCAGTATGACAGAATTACTATTACCCGCAGGAGGCCTGCAAGCAGGTCTTGCGGCTTTTGAAGGTGGTGCTGATAGCATCTACTTAGGTCTGACCCAATTCTCTGCCAGAAAAGAAGCCATGAACTTCACCCTGGAAGAATTCGCAAAAATACGAACCTATGCGCAACTACATGAAAAGCAGGTATTTGTTGCAGTAAATACACTTGTAGAGGACAATCAGATAGCAGACGTCCTTCATTTACTCAAGCAAGTGGCATTTATAGGATGTGATGGCATCCTAGTGCAGGACCTTGGAGTTGCAAAGCTCCTCAAGGAACATTTTCCTTCGCTTCATCTTCACGCCTCGACACAGATGGCAGTGCACACAATAGAAGGAGTCAAACAACTAGAAGCCATGGGTTTCTCCGAAGTGGTTCTCTCCCGTGAGCTGACAATCCAGGAAATTGAAAAGATCAGGAAGGCCTGTCCCTCAATCAAGCTGGAAGTGTTCATCCATGGTGCTCTTTGTTATGGCTTCAGCGGGCTGTGCATGGCCAGTGCCAAACTTTGTGGTCGTTCGGCAAACTGCGGTTCCTGTGCACAAATCTGCCGTTCTTTTTTTGATATTGAGGTCGATGCCACCCAGCCTGACACCCTTTCACCCAAACCCTCGCAAGCGAGGTCCTGGTGTTTCTCCATGAGCGATCTTGAAGGGACAAATGCCATTGCAAGACTTCAGGCGATGGGAATCGACACGCTGAAAGTCGAGGGAAGAATGAAAGGCCCGGCTTATACTTTGGCGGCGGCCAAGTATTACCGTGCTTTGCTTGATGGACAAAAGGACACCGAGCAATTACGTAAAGATTTGCAAATCACCTTTGCCAGAAGACAAACCGGGGGGTGGCTCAGCGACTATGGCAGAGAAGGTCAGGATTTCACCGTCCGTACCGCTTTGACCCTCGGCTCAACCAGCTATCCCCGTCACCGAGGGTTGAAACTGGGAATTGTCAATGCAATACAAGGGTACGACATCATTGTCACCCTAAAGGAAGATGTCGCTGTACATGATGGCCTGATGTATTGGTCAAGGTCGGAAGACGAACCCATCGGAGCAACCAAGTTCAGCCTTAACTCAATGTACGATGGAACCCGCAGATTCATCACCGAGGCAAAAGCAGGAGAGACCGTCGCCATTGTCTACCCCCATGGGGAACAGGCTCCTTTGGAAGGTTCCTCGCTCTATGTAATCAGCAGGCATGACAATACGTTGCCAATCCAAGGAAAGAACCTGCAAAGGACAAAACACCCTATAGCCCTCAGCATCGTCTTGGAAAAAGATACTATTATTGTGGAGACAAAACTTGAATTCCTTGACAATCAAGTGAGAAAAGTCTACCCATTTGAGATGACCCGGGCTAACAAGCCACAGGACCTAGAAGGGACGCTGAATACCATCTTCAGGGAAAGCGACCTCAGCTGGTTCCTCCCTTCCGACCTCACAATCATCAACAATACCGGCTTCAACGATGAAGACCTGTTTCTGCCCCTCTCTAAAATCAAAGCTGTGAGAAGAGACTGGTATGATTACCTGGATTACCTTTGCACCAATTATCTTGATGAGCCTTTTATCCTAGAACAAAAACATGCATTTGACGCTGAGCAGTTACCTGCCAGGAATCTTCTCTGTACCGCAAAACTCGTACCTTTTGTCGATATCCAGGCCTTGGCCAAGGAAGAGAACCCCCAGGACAAACTTTACAGGGTGCTAGGCAAACTCTATCTTCCATTACCCCCTGTCATGTTTGATGAGAAGGCATTCCTTGACGCTCTTCAGACTGTAGTAAAAAAGTTTGAGAATCAAGGTATCCTCCCAAGCATCCGTTTCGGGTTGAACAACATAGCACAAGTCAAATGGGCAAAAGAGAATCCTTCCTGCAAGGTATTCTGTGACATCTATCTCTATCTTGCCAACAGCAAGAGTGCGGAATATATGGCGGAAATGCTCCCAGAGAATCTGGTGGGTGGATATCTTTGGCTAGAGACAAAATGGTTCAGTGAAGAGCTTTGGCCTTTCCTTCCAACGGTGGTCAACCAATCCTTCAACATCCCCCTGTTCATCAGCAGAAGTTGTTTCCGTCATGATTCCTTGATGCTTAGCTGCAAGAACTGCCCTCATCAAGGTTCATGGTATGCCTTAATCAATGATAAACGCTTCCATGTAATGGTGGATAATTGCATAACCATAGTTGTGGAGGTCTAGTATTGATGAAACAACTGGCTAGCATCATGGTCTTGTCGCTTCTTCTTGGAGGATGCGCCAGTCCCAGGACGTGGGAGGTGACTCTGAACGAGAATCCTTCCACAGGGTACTCCCTGAGCTGGGAGCAGAAGGGCAAAGGAGAAATCAAGCAAGCTGATGAGTACACTTCTGTCACCACAAAATTCCTGGGAGCTCCCATAAGGCATACCTATGAATTCCAGGGGGTGAGAAAGGGAGAGGTGATCCTTACTTTCACCAACAGTCGTAAATGGGAAAAAACCGGGGATAAACAGCAATATATCTATAAACTCGTGGTAGATTCAAGAAACAGGATTACTGAACAAAAGTAAACATCCCTACAGTTCCGTTGGTGCTGCTCTTGAACATCTTTAAGTTTCCAGAACTATCCTTCTCCTTATAGAAACGATGTTCCGACTTGCTCACTTCTATTTTTCCCTTCCCTTTGTAAGCAAACAGATAGGAGATATCTCCCTTTTCAGTAGAGAGAATAATCTCAACCTTGTGCCAGATCCTTTTCTCAGTCAATGAAACAGATCCGTTATCAACAAGGCTTTCAAGATCAAAACTTCTCAAACCAGGGAAGAAAATATCCATATCCACACTTGAAAGATCCCCGGTAAAACGAATATTGTCCCGAGAGAACACAAAGGTACCGTCTTCACTTGCATAGAAACCTATCAGCCAGGAAGGAATGGAAAGATCATCACTATGCGGGGAAACAGTTGGAGCAACCACCGTGATCTTACCACTAGGCTCACCCTTGACAATGCTCATGGACTTATAGGAACTGGAGGAAAAGGAAGCGAATATACCTGTAGTACATACCAGACCAATAAAAAAGAGAGATAAGGTCTTTCTCATCTTGCACCCCTGCAAGGGAAAATACTCAATCTCTCTTTATTTGGCAAATGATTTCTTAGCGCAAACCGTATTTAGTGACAAAAGCCTCAGCATTGAGAATGGAACCACCTGCGGCACCTTTCACAATATTGTTGACCAAACAGATGAAGCCAATCTTGTTATTCTTTTTCTTCACCCTGCCAGTGAAGACAACCATTCCCTTGGGAGTGCCCCAGAAAGCATACTTTGGCTGGGGAAAGGTAGAATCAGAACCATACTGTACAGGTTGTTCAGGACTTGAAGGAAGCCCTGGAACTTTTTTGAAATCGGCCCAAGCCTTAATCACATCCTCAACCTCTACATTCCGATCGAAATCCAACCATACCGCTTCCAAGTGACCGAACATCACAGGAACACGCACCGTGTAAGCATATACCTCAGGATTGATGGAAAGGATCTTTTTCAGTTCCTTCTCAATCTTCTCTTCCTCACCTTTGATGAACGGAATGCAATTATCAGTGATATCAAAGGAGGAAAGGCCGGGATATCCCGCTCCACTCACACTCTGATAACTATTGATCATCACATTCCTGATACCGAATTTGCGAAGTGGAGCCAAAGCCATGGTAAGGCCAGTGGTCACGCAGTTCGCATTGGTAATCACGAATCCTGTCTTGGGATAGCCTTGTTTCTCAATAAGAGAAAGTTGTTCCATATTAGTCTCAGGGATAAGAATTGGCACATCACTGTCATAACGCATGGCCGCCGCATTTGAGAACACATAGAACCCCTGGCTTCTGAGCTGTGGTTCCGCTTCTCTGGCGACTTCGGCGGGAAGGGCGGAAAACACTATCTTGACCCCGGCTTCCTTCATAGCATCGAAATTGAACTCTTTAATCTCAATGTCTTTGACATTCTCGGGCATTTCCATAGGAATGACCCAATGGGTTGTCGCCGCATATTTAAGTCCGACTCGTACAGAACTGGCGGTAACGTAAGTAAGCTCGAACCACGGATGGTCCGATAGCATCCACATGAACACCTGCCCCACAGCCCCAGTGGCTCCGATGACAGCAACTTTAATTTTCTTGTCCATTGCTTCTTTTCTCCCAACCTCAGAGTTTTTCTCAGAGGCTAATGCCTAACGTACAACAAATCCGCCAATTATTGCAAGAGTACAGAAACATTTTGTTCAAAATAATTGGAATATGTTATAATAATAACATTACTCTCCAAGAATCTTGAAATTTGATACAGGCAAAGTATAGACAATGCCACTTCCTGTCTCATGCAAACAGGAGAGAGA
>JBAXZS010000157.1:0-6088 GCA_041670175.1 Sphaerochaetaceae bacterium
CATAGCCAATGATAACGGATATGACATGGTTTTCGCACAACAGGTCATGGGGTACGGGCAGAAAGGGGATACGATAATCGGATTATCGACATCAGGCAATGCGGAGGACGTCATAAATGCAGTGCTTCTTGCCAACGAGAAAGGATTGAAAACAATCGGGATGACAGGAAAAAGCGGAGGTAAATTAGGAAACCTCTGTGATACCTGTATAAAGGTCCCTTGTGAGGAGACCTTTGCAATCCAGGAATTCCACTTACCCATCTACCATTGTCTGTGTATGATGCTTGAAAAATATTTCTTCAGTTAGCTGGGAAGAGAGAAAAAGCCTCTCTTTGGCTGTACCACCACCCGCAAGCCCCCTCCACTGCCTTCCAGAATTGAAGGGTGATGGCGGGAAAACAGTCTGAGTATCAGTAGGGCCGGGTCCCCTTAAAGAAGCCTTTGCTATTCTATAGGCTTATCTGCATTCTTTGTCCAATTCTCCTCAAAATTAATTATCTGCTTTACACACCCCTCGACCCCGAGCTTGCCACTATCGATACTGAGATCATACGTACGGCACATACCCCATTTACGATCGCTGTAGTAGTTATAGAAGTTGGCCCTCTTCTTATCGTTCTTCAAACAAGTATCTTCGGCTTTGTCCTTCTCCACATGGTAGATATCGACTGCTCTTTTGGTTCTGCTTTCAATGGATGCATGGACAAAAACAGACAACAAACGAGGATAATCCCTGAGTATATAGTCGGCGCAACGGCCAACAATCACACAGGAGCCCTTATCAGCCAACTTCTTGATGGTCTGGCTCTGGATAAGAAACAACTGGTCATTAAGAGGCATCTCGGTCATTCCCAAAGCCCCGCTGGCCAGTGGATAATTGCCCATGACCAAAGAATAGAAAAGACTACTTGTTGCCTTTTCGTCCGCATTGGCAAAAAGAGCCTCACTCAATCCACTCTCTTTAGCTGCCAAAGCAACCAGTTCCTTATCATAAAACGGGATCCCAAGCTCGTCGGCCAAACGCTTGCCAACTTGCCGGCCACCGCTTCCAAACTGCCTTCCGATGGTGAAAATAGTGTTGTTGCTCACTTGGTTCCTCCATGTATAAGTATATCACAAAATGAAAAGATGCTGGATTTTTTTTCAAAATGTAGCAATGGCCCTTACAGGAGAGCCATCTCCAAAGAGTATATTCAGTGGTAATACCGTCAGGTCGAACTGGGTTTCAACGAGAATCTTAAGGTTGATCATGTTCTCCACAATAAGGGCATCCGCAGCAAGAATCTGACGATGGATAGCCAAAGAAGAAAAGGCATCCGCACTTGGGGTGTCAAAGCCAAACAGCTTGATGCCTCTTTTAAGCAATTCGTTTACCGCCCGTGAGGTAAGGACGGGATAACCGCTCATATAGGAGTCGGTAGGGAATTTATCCTCCCATCCGCTGAAGAAAAGCAGCATGTCAACTCCTTGAGGGACAAATGAGACATCATCAATCTCCTGCAAGTTCGAGCAATCCATCACATAAGCCCTTCCAAAGAAGCTGGAAAGAGGTATCTTCTCCAATGTTTTGCCTTCAGGAAGAATATGGCTTGGGGCATCAACATGGGTAAGAGAATGGCTTCCCATCGTTATGCGCGTCTCCCTGTACCCCTCTTTCTCAAGGGAACCAAGCTGGACAAGCCTGATATCAGGATCCCCCTCATACAAGGCTTTGCAATCGACCAGAGGCCGGCTTAAATCCAAATAATGACATTCCCCGCTTTTACAATATAATTGGTGGAGCACACTCTTATAAGTGCTGTCGGCAAGAGCGGTGCGGAATTGTTGTTCCTCATCATTGTCCAAATGGAGCTTCCGAAGTGGATCATGAAGACGGTACACCACATCCTGAGCCGCATTCTGTGCAAGGAGTGCAATATCCCCACTCTCCTTCCAGCGCTCCTGCCAAGCCCAATACTGATCTATCCTCTTCTTTAATAGCAGGTTGCTTTGCTCAATATTCCTTTGCCTATTGGTTCTCTCAAAGACCAGCTCATCCTCTCTGACAAGGCTGCATCCCGGTCTGCTTTCCAGTCCATCGTCGATATCATGGGGGCAGGCCAGGTCAAAGAGCAGTGTGACATCCCCTGTCACAGCATCCTTTGCTTCCAAGCTCAAACCAAGTCCCTTGGTGGCTGAAATGATTACGGGAAAAGAAGGAAGCAACTTGTACCGCTCATCAAAAGAAACGATTCTTACCCCAGGAATAACCAATTCCGTCTTGCGAAGATCTCGAAGCGTCATGGTCACTTCCCCACCTCTATCCAGAAAGTATTGGACAAGCATCCTCGCTTTTGCACTGGAGCCGATCACCAGTATGGGTTTCCCCTCCAAATCATGTTCCTTAATACTCTTTTCCACTGCTTGACAGAGCGTAGGCTCCGTCTGGTCCACATCGATTCTCGCCTGTACGTTTTTGGCAGCAGTGACTGCAAGTCGGAAAAGCTGCTGTAACGAAGCAGAGGAACATCCGCTATGCAGGGAGAGCTCGCTTGCCTTCTGCAACTGTGAGATAATGGTATCCTCTCCGAACAAGGGGGAATGCAAACCACAAGCAAGCTCAAAAAGATAGGGAACACATTCCCTTCCACTTTTTGTGGCACTAAATCTCTTCCAATACAGAGGAGAAAGAGAAAGACTCCTGCATAAGGGTTCATACCCATCGCAACGGCCATTCTCCAGCCACAGTTCCAGACGGTCACAGGTAAGCAACAGCACCGCCGCACCGCATTGAGTGCTTCGTTTAATACTTACCAATGCATCCTCAAGCTTCTCCTTGGAAAAAGAAAAACATGCCCGCTCACGAGGAAGCGCCTCGTAGAACAGAATGGTGCTGACGCTCAGCATACAAGTCTCCCGCTTTGGGCGCTTTGAAAAAGATATTGTTGTGCCAAAGCCTGATAAGGGGCAAAATACGAACCATCCTTATTGGGAAAATAGGAGCACATGACTTTCCTCATCCAGGTATCCATAGGGAAGGCATCCCATCGATGATATCCAAAGACAAGAATGCAATCGGCAACCTTAGGACCAATGCCCCGAAGAGTCATCAGGCGTTCCCTCGCTTTCGCTGTGGATAGTTTCTCAAGACCACCCAAACGCCCATACTCCCGCACAACCGAGACGATATACCCGCTACGATATCCAAACTTCAATGAAAGGAGCTCCTTTTCTGTGGCTTTTGACAATTGGTCTCTGGTCGGAAAGGAGAACCTGCCAGTGCTCACTTCCGTCCCATAGCTTCTGCAAAGCGTATCATACAAGGCCTTGATGCGTTTGATATTGTTATTCTGGCTTAGAAGGAAGTTGATAGTCACAAGATAGGGATCCTGTCTAAGGATGTGCAATCCTGGACAGGTGGTAACGGCCTGGTCCAATACAGGGGACAAGGTGGCAAGATACTCCCGTGCCGCCTTGTAATCAAAGGACATGTCAAAATAATCGGATAGGAACGGGCCCTGGATATCCTCTGCACAGGAAAGAGAAACCTGTTTCCCTTTCAAGACAGCGCTATACACACCATCCTTCTCTTCCCAAGCAAAACATTGCCCCCCCATCAGAGTGGCCTGCAAGTCGACCTGTTCCATATCCTTACAATAGCACAAAGCCCACTGTTTTTGCTATCAGGCCTTCCAAAGTCCGTGCAGGTTGCAGTATGCATAGACATTGACGACACTATCACCCTTGCACATCATGAAAGTAGCCTCGGGGGCGCCACCAACAGCAAGTTCCTTTCTCTGGTTTCCCATCTTGGTCTCAAGAGCAATCCACTTGATGGAATGTTCCGCTGTCATAGGATGGGGAGTAGATCCAACTTTTACCGTGACAAGTTGTCCCTCAACAGTCACTACCGGCACATGCTTCTCTTTGGACGCATCAACAGTGTTGGGTTTCAATTCGCCCATGATGTCACCGCAACAACTCACCTGAGGACCTTTCGCATCGACATAAGCAATGATGTTTCCACAATGTTTGCACTGATAAAATTTCATTTGTTACTCCTTATAATAATGAATACTTATTAGAATCTAATTTCATTAATAGCATAAACAATAATATTGTATCTGTCAAGAGCAAACATAAAATCTCTTTCTCCCGGAAATGCGGAACCCTCTTCTCCTTTTTGTTATGAGACACAACAAGTGCCCGTTGACCCCTTTCACTCCAATCACAAATACATTTCTTGCCTCCGATAGGCAAAAGATGAAACAGCACTTGTGCCCTATGATTTACAAAAAAAGGAAGGTCCGGATACCACTCCTCGAAGAGGCGAATCTGGCACGGACATCCTCATAAAAAACAAAGCCAAGTTGATTGCGGAATGCGCGAAGCAACTTGGCACCAAAAAAAGGAAACAAACTGCAGAAGGACTCATACCCTGGTATATGATTACTTGGTATCGGAAAAAAGCCAGGTGGAAAGATAGCGCTCACCGGTATCCGGCAAGAGGGCCACAATCACCTTGCCCTTGTTCTCTCTCTTCCTCGAGTATTCCAAAGCGGCAGAAAGAGCCGCTCCTGAGGAAATGCCTACCAGAAGACCCTCCTGCTTTGCGGCTTGTCTGGCGGTCTCTCCTGAAACGGCGTCATTGGCTTCATAAATATCGTCAATCACCGTCCTGTCAAGCACAGAAGGGACAAACCCCGCACCTATTCCCTGGATCTTATGAGGACCGGCATGACCTTCTTTCAACACAGGACTGGTCTCAGGTTCCACCGCGACTATCTTCACTTCGGGACTCACTTCCTTGAGATATCGTCCGACGCCAGTCACCGTCCCTCCTGTTCCCACACCTGCAACAAAGATATCAACCTTATGCCCGCTATCCTCCCAAATCTCAGGACCGGTGGTCTTGTAATGAACATTGGGATTCGAGGGGTTCTCGAATTGGCCGGGGATGAAAGATCCCGGGATAGTACTGGCAATCTCCCGGGCTTTCTCAATAGCGCCTTTCATGCCTTTGGTTCCGTCGGTGAGCACCAGTTCCGCGCCAAGGGCGCTCAGAAGCTTTCTCCGTTCGATGCTCATTGTCTCAGGCATGGTTATTATCAGACGGTAACCCTTAACGGCAGCGACAAATGCCAGGCCGACTCCCGTATTCCCACTTGTCGGCTCAACCAGGGTGGCGCCCTTACCAAGCCTGCCGGAGACCTCTGCATCTCGTATCATTGCAAAGCCAACCCTATCCTTTACTGAAGAAAGAGGATTGAAACTCTCAACCTTAACCAATACCGTCGCATAACCGTCCTTGTTCAGGCGGTTAATCCTGATAAGCGGGGTACTTCCGATTTTCTGGGTAATGTCGTCATAAATCCTACTCATATGTAACCTCCAGCTAATTATTAGTAAAATAATAGACTTAGTAATAATTCAAAAAACTCCTCATGTCAAGTATCTGAAATAAGTTCTTTCTTTCTTCAGATATCATATTCATAGGAGGACGGCGCCACGGAATCGACAAGGTCCGACAAGGTCGTGCCAGCAAGCAAAGCCCTGAGTCTCTTATCGGCCACCTCGTAGAAATTCACCCTCAGGCATCGTTGGAAAACATTCTCATTCGCAGGTAAATCCTGGGAGAAGCCAAGATCGCCTTCCAGTGAGGAAAGGATCTCAAGAAGAGTAATCTCCTCTTTGTTTCTCGTAAGGCTATAACCACCATTCATCCCCTTGACCGATACAAGCAATCCCCTGCGACACAAAAGAAAAGCCAACTGCTGGAGATACTTGAGGCTGATCTCCTGACGACCAGAAACGGAAGGAAGAGGAACCGGACCTTGGTGTGAAGCGATATCCACCATGAGCCGAAGACCATAACGGGCACGAGTCGATAACTTCAAAGGCCCGCCCCCTTCTCCATTTGCAAAAGAGACAAGGCCAGGGAGCTGAGCGTGATGGCCTTGCTGGCATCATCAATGCAATTCTGGAAATCCTGCCAAAACCGCTCGGTAGCGCAATCCTGCTTGCGAAGACAATGAGGACAGGGCAGTTTGCAATCCCCTTCACTGGCATTAAGGACATCGTAACAAGTGATATCCTCACGAGAAACACG
>JBAXZS010000158.1:0-6084 GCA_041670175.1 Sphaerochaetaceae bacterium
AGAGTCCCTGATAAGTGCTTAAACGATGAACCAATGAAAGTCACTAGCGGTTCAAACCCCATTCCTTCCCCATTGATAAAATAACGACCATCAGGGAAATCCCCTCCATAGGAAATACCCGCATCCACATATCTGCTTTTATTACTGACTATCAAGGCACAGGCTTTGCAAATATCATGGGGAATATGCATCATCCATGCAAAATCATTGCCACGGCCCACAGGTATTATACCCAAACGGGGTAATTGCTGAGCAGTCAGCTTGAGTTCCTTCTGCTCTCGGAGTAACCCGTCTACAACCTCATTGATTGTCCCATCCCCGCCAGCGGCAATGACTATGGGCTCACCTTGCCTCACAGCCTGACTTGCCAATTGGGAAGCATGACCTCGACAAGTCGTCTCATGAAACACACAAGTAAACCCATGTTTCTCAAAATAAGAAGAAATAGGTCGTTTGGCTTTCTTAGCCTTCCCTTTTGCCGCACAAGGGTTGAAAA
Organism: Sphaerochaetaceae bacterium; assembly: GCA_041670175.1. Classification (GTDB taxonomy): domain Bacteria; phylum Spirochaetota; class Spirochaetia; order Sphaerochaetales; family Sphaerochaetaceae; genus JBAXZS01. The sequence continues at coordinate 497 of JBAXZS010000158.1, forward strand.
TGACAAAGAGGTTCGTATTACCCACTGTATTATCCTAAAACAGAAGTCGTTAAAATACATCCGATCGCTGGCCAATAAAACGTCTTAAGGATTGTTTCATACCAATTCCCCTTTGTCAACGATTCCGACTCCGCCTTTCCCTTTCAATTGCAAAGAAGAGGAATGTGCAATATCATGCGGGTGTGAATAGAACCATGTTCCTCCCTACTACAATGGAAGATGTCAGAAACCGTGGATGGAATCAGATAGATATCGCTCTCATCAGCGCGGATGCTTATGTGGACCATCCTTCCTTTGCAGTAGCATTAATCGGCCGCCTTTTAGAAAACAAGGGATTCAAGGTTGGGGTTATCTCACAACCTGATTGGAGGACAACCACAGATTTTCTTAAAATGGGGCAACCTCGTCTTTGTGCCATGATCAGTGGAGGCAACATAGACAGCATGGTGCTTCATTACACGGCAAATAACAAACCACGAAGAGAAGACGAATACAGCCCCGGAGGGAAAAGTGGCTATCGCCCTGACAGACCAACCATCGTATATGCTTCAAGGGCTCGGCAAGCCTATGGGAAAGGCATCCCCCTCATCATTGGAGGATTGGAAGCCTCGTTGAGAAGAATGGCACATTATGACTTCTGGTCAGACCTGGTAAGAAAGAGTATTCTCCTCGATTCAAAAGCCGACCTGCTTATCTATGGTATGGGAGAGAACCCCGTGGTGGAGATAGCCCAAAGACTTGACCGAGGGGAATCCATTATTCAGATGAGGGATATCCGCGGTACGGTGTTCGCCACCAATGAGACTGGCTTAACCACCCTAACCCAATATCCACAAATAATGCTTCCTACATATGAACAAGTAAGCGAACGGGACATCGAATCCAACACTCCCACAAAAGAAGGGAAGAGATGGTACGCCCAAGCATTCCAGCAAAAACTTCTCCATGAGAATCCAATCAATCCAGAATACCTGATACAAAAATGTATGGAAAGGTATGTGGTTCAGGAACCGCCCTCATTACCTCTGACTACCAAGGAATTTGACGAGCTCTATAGCTACCCTTACACTTTGGATGCCCACCCTGACTATGATAAGCAAGGAGGCGTTCCAGCGCTTCAGGAAGTACAGTTTTCCCTTACCAGCAACAGAGGGTGCTACGGAGCCTGCAGTTTCTGTGCAATCACCAGCCATCAGGGAAGAATGATTCAGACACGAAGCATAGAATCTCTTGTTGCAGAAGCCACAAGAATGGCCAGGCATCCTCTTTTCAAGGGATATATTCATGATGTTGGCGGGCCTACGGCAAATTTCCAAGGGAGGGCCTGTGACAAACAGGAGAAATGCGGACCTTGCGTAAATCGTGAATGCCTGTGGCCTGAGCCTTGTCCAAACCTTAAGGATAGCCACCAACACTATCTGGACATCCTGGAGGCGATTGAGGCAATCCCAAGAATAAAGAAAGTCTATATACGTTCTGGTTTGCGCTTTGACTATCTGATGACAGTTTGTAAGGAACCTATCCGTTCGAAGTTCCTTTCCCATCTGGTCGGAAACAACATCAGCGGACAGCTCAAAATCGCACCGGAGCACATCTCGCCCGAAGTCCTTGATGCCATGGGCAAGCCAAAAGTGGAACTGTATGAGAAATTTTGTGAGGAATATCAACAAGAAAATCAGAGGCAGGATAAAAAACAGTATCTTGTACCCTACTTTATTGCAGCTCATCCTGGAAGCACACTTACCGATGCAATCAACCTTGCACTATATATGCAAAGGAAAAAGTTCATACCGGAGCAAGTACAAGAGTTCTACCCAACACCAGGGACCGTCTCCACAACTATGTATTATACCGGGCTTGACCCCAGACCGGGCAAGGATTTTGCACCCATCTATGTCCCCAAAGGAAGAGAACGCTCACTTCAACGGGCTTTATTACAGTACGACCGGCCAGAAAACAAGCCTCTTGTAAGGGAAGCCTTGCAAAAAGCAGGGATGGAAGACGCAGGGAGAGTATTGTTCAATCGCTATGAAACCAGATAAGAAAGCATTCTATGTGAAGATGGGAACGATAGCCATCCCCGTGATTGTTCAGAACCTCTTGGTGAACAGCCTGACTTTTGTCGATACTCTGATGATAGGTCAACTGGGAGCCTCTGCCATTGCTGCGGTAGGATTGGCAAACCAGGTTTCTTTCCTCATCAACTTATTCTTTTTTGGCATTTGTTCGGGCTCTTCCATATTCCTCGCCCAATTCTTTGGAGCCAAGAATTACCAAAGCATACAAAAGCTCATGGTGCTTGCTTTGCTTATCAGCACTATCGGTTCGTTGTTTTTTGGAATTCTTGCAATATTCTTTCCGCAACAGGTCATGCACATTTTCACCTATGACCAGCTGGTAGTCGAGCTGGGATGTGAATATCTCCGTTATATTGGGTTGAGTTTCATCTGTCTCGCGTTCAGTGGAATCTTTGCAGCAGGGCTCAGAGCCACTAATCTGGCGAAAATCCCTCTACAAGTGTCTCTTATCTCATTGTTGACCGATGTGGTATTGAATTATTTTTTAATCTTCGGTATCGGGCCTTTTCCCACCTGGGGAGTGAAGGGTGCTGCAATCGCCACAGTCATTAGCCGGATAGTGGAGATGTTCCTGCTTATTTTTCTCACCTATAAGTTCAAGAACCCTTGTGCGATAACCAGCAAGGCCGCATTTTCGCTCAACAAGAAATTCATCTTCAAGATTATTCCCACATGCATCCCTGTCGTCTGCAACGAATTCTTTTGGGCTGTAGGTATGATGATCTACAAGATTGCATTCTCCAAACTAGGTATGGATGTAATCGCCGCAGTGAATGTCAACGAATCAATCGGGAATCTTTTCTTCGTCGCTATGTTTGGTGTCGCTTCCAGCGCCTTGATTATGATCGGACAGAAAATTGGAGAAAAGGACCTTGCCGAAGCGAGAGTATACTGCCGACGCTTTTCCATCCTGTCTTTCATTATCGGCTTGCTAATGGGGCTCCTCCAAATAGCATTTGCTCCCCAATTTCTCAAAGCTTTCAATATTTCAGAGGGCATTGCTTTAACTGCGAGACGTTGCCTTTATGTAAACGCTTTGTTATATCCTATCAAAAGCTTTGACACTACATTGATTGTAGGCATCCTGCGTAGCGGAGGGGATACCAAATTCTCGATGTTCGACGAACTTTTATCGGTCTGGCTGATTGGAATTCCTCTGGCTTTCCTTGGCTGTGCAATCCTAAAATGGGATATATGGTATGTCTATCTTCTTGTAAGTGCGGAAGAGCTGACAAAAGGGCTCATCGGCTTGTTAAGAGTAAAAAGCGGAAAATGGCTAAAGGACCTTTCTGCTATTCATTGACGAGAAGAACAGCAGAAAGTAGACTTGTACATAAGAGGGGGACGTGGTATGGGTACACCTACGGTACTTATCAATGGGACGATTGTTACTGGATTTGCCCAGTTGGATGATTGTGCACTATACATTGATGGAAATGGACTTATTGGAGATATTTTCAACATGAGTCGCTTGGAGGAAAAAATATTCCCTTCCGATACAGTGAGGATTGATGTTCAAAAAGCATACATCATCCCTGGCATGATAGATTCCCATATCCATGGCATTGGAGGGTTTGGAACCGAGGATTGCAAGGCGGAATCGATTCTTGGCATGAGCGAGCGCCTGGCCGATTTCGGTATCACTGCTTTTATGCCTACCATCTATACCGATGCCCTGGAAGATATGTTCAATGCGGAAAAGGCAATCGTTGAAGCCATGGGTAAGGAAAAAGGTGCCCGTATCATGGGAATCAACCTTGAGGGACCGTTTATTTCCCCAAAGCGGATTGGAGCTCAAAACCCTGCCGGGGTGCAACCAGTAAACACTGAGGTATTTGAAAATCTTATCAAAGCCGGACAAGGACATGTTATCTGCATGACGGTAGCACCTGAACTCAAGCATATGCGCGAGTTGGCATTGCTTGCTCGAAGGGAGAACATCGTACTTCTGGCGGGACATACCGATGCAACTTATGAGAATATGATCGAGGGTATGCAATGTGGCATACTCCATACCACTCATTTTTATAATGCGATGAGTCCCCTGCATCATCGTAATCCTGGCGTGGTGGGGACAGTCATGATCCAAAAGGATATGCAATGTGAGATTATCTGTGACGGGGTGCATGTTCATCCTGAATTGGTGAAGCTCCTGTTCAGAGAAAAGCCTATATCAAATGTGGTGATGATCACCGATTCGCTTAAGCCCACCAAGCAGAGAACCGGCACATTGATCGCGAACGGGGTGAAAGCGATGCTTAATGAACAAGGAGCTTGGGTTAGTGCCGATGACCCCACTTTGTTTCTTGGTTCTGCATTGACACTTCTTAAGGCTGTCAGGAATGTTATTAGTTGGGGAGTCCCTTTGCAACAGGCGGTGCAGATGACTTCAACAAACCCGGCCAGAATTTATGGTTTCAAGAACCTCGGAATGTTGATTCCCGATTATAAAGCCGATATCACAATCCTGGACAAGGAACTCCAACTCAAAGGGGTGTTTGTTAATGGAGAACTAATCAGAGACCGTTTTGCATGAAGTTAAAAAAGAAAAATAGAAGGATATCACATGAAGACAATTGAAGAATTAAAAAAACAAAATCTTTGGAAAAATTTCCTTGATTTAGAGCAAATCCCCCGAGAAAGTGGGAATGAAGCCGGTGTCCGGACATGGCTCCTTTCTTGGGCAAAGAGTCACAATCTGGAAGCATTAGCCGACAAAGTCGGGAATGTAATCATGAGAAAACCTGCCTCGAAAGGATATGAGACAAGAAGTTCTGTAGCGTTGCAGGGACATATGGACATGGTATGTGTCAAGCGCAAGGGAAGCAAGCATGATTTCCTTGTTGATCCTATTGAGGTACAAGTGGATGGTGATTTCCTTTGTGCAAAGGATACCTCTCTTGGCGGTGATGATGGGATTGCCATCGCCTTGATATTGGACATTCTCACCGATGAAAGCCTTCAGCATGGACCTTTGGAAGCCATCTTCACTATCAGTGAGGAAACAGGCCTTACCGGCGCCTTCGGTATTGAGAAAAAGGACATCAAGAGCAGGAAACTGCTCAACCTCGACAGTGAAGAGGAGGGAATCCTTTATATTGGTTGTGCAGGAGGAGTAGAAGTCGAAGGGAAGCTTCCTGTTGAATATCAGGCTATCCCCCATGATTGGGATTGCTACACATTGACCATTGACGGTCTTCTTGGTGGGCATAGTGGGGGAGAGATACACAAGCAGAGGGCTAATGCCATCAAGTTGGCCGCCCGTTTTCTGATTGATGTGCCTCAGAAAATGCTCTTTTCTCTCAATGGAGGAACAAAGCGCAATGTCATCCCTTCCTTTTGCACCGTAGGTTTTGCCGCCCCCAAGGCTGATGCGAAGGTAATTGAGGATATCCTTAGAGAGCTTTCCCAAAAGGTGAAGAATGAGTATGCCTTGAATGACAGTAACATCAAGATAAGTCTGGAAACATGCAAAGTTGTAAAAGAAGCGGCATCCGCAAAGCAGAGCGA
>JBAXZS010000159.1:0-6076 GCA_041670175.1 Sphaerochaetaceae bacterium
ACATATTGTGTTGCAAATACCGTCTGAGGTATGTTACCTGAAGCATTGATGGAACTTTCAATCTCACTATCCCCTATGGTATAGAAGAACATCACCGAGGGACCGTTGCAATCATCGAGATATCCCTCCTCGTCTTCACTACTTATGACCAGGGAAGAAATACCTACGGATTTGGTGGTATCATTCTCAGCAGTCGTAAAAGTGTAATCAGAGGTACTTAGGTAAAGAATGCTTGGAATACCACAACCCGTGAGTGACAAGACAACAAAAAAGACAGACACAATAAGAATTTTCTGTTTCAAATTTCTCATTGGCCTGTCTTTCTCCTCTCAGGATAAAAGATACAATAATTATAAGGTAACTACAACTGATTTAGCCAATTTCGCAAATTCACTGTTGGGGAACTGGTCAATCAACTGCTGGAAGGTGGCCTTTGCAAGAGTGGTATCCCCACCCTTCTGCTGCAACCTCGCTTGGTTGAACAAGGCCTTGGGTGACTCGGCGGCCTTGGTGCCAAATTCATCCCATACCTTGGTATAGTATTCCAAGGCAAGGGCATCATCACCTTTGTCCTCAGCGGCAACAGCTGCGTTTGTCAAGCACAAGGAACCAAGATAGCTCCCCTTCGCCTTTTGATACACAGCAAAGAAACCATCAATAGCGGCCTGATAATCCTTATCCTCATATGACATTGAAGCAAGAAGATATTGTGCTTTCAATGCAGGATACTTTGTGCCTTTCGACATGGTGGTCAGCTGACTCATCATCCCATCATACTTAGTCTGATAATCAGTGGCCTTCTTATCCATTGCAAGGACCTCGCTGTAAGTCGTCTCAAGCTGGTCTATCTTATCAAAAGAACTCTCGAGACTCTTAGTGGTTACAGAACTGACAATGCAGAGGACTGCAATCGCAACAACAACAACACAAGAAATAATGATTAAGACAATCTTATTTCTTCCAAGGAATGAATTCAACTTACCTTCCATTTTTTCCGTGGCGGTCAAATTAAGTTCATTCTGTTTTTTTTTCTCACTCATGCTCAATCTCCGAGGAAAGGTTATTAAGAAAACTCCTCAGGCGACGCAAGCCACCTGAGGCATGAAAGCAAACTTGAAAAAACTATTTGTCAGAGTCTTTCTTTTCCTCATCCTTGGTCTTCATCAAGTCGGCAAGGCTGAAAGTATCGCTGTCATCATCCTCTTCGTGGATGTATTTCGCAATCTCACTCTGCTCACTGCGCTTGACCATTTCCTTGATGGAAAGGGAAAGTTTCTGAGTGGTCGGGTTGCATTCGACAACCATTGCGGTAATCGGATCGCCGACCTTGAACTTCTTCAAGACCTCATCGCTGAATTCTTCATCAGGTCCGACAAGATTGAACTTGCTGATCAATCCTTCAATATCACCAGCGACTTTCACAAACACACCAAAATCAGTCACATTTGAGACAGCACCACTGATAGTGCTAAACTTCGGATAATCATGGCGCAAGGTCTGCCAAGGATTACCCTCAAGTTGCTTCACCCCAAGGCGAATCCTTCTGTTCTCCGGCTCAACACGGGTCACAACAACATCAATCACATCGCCTTCCTTGCAGAAAGAAGCCATGTTCTTGACTTTCTTGGTCCAGGAAATATCATCAATGTGAAGGAACCCATCAATACCCTCTTCCAAGTTGACAAAGGCCCCACTATTGGTGATTTTCACAACCGGTTTGGAAAGTGTCATGCCAATCGGATAACGCTCAGCAATGGTATCCCAAGGATTTGCCTCAAGCTGCTTCAGCCCAAGAGAGACCCGCTTCTTGTCCAGGTCATAGCCGAGGATTTTTGCCTCAACGACATCGCCGACATTAAGTATTTCCTTAGGATTGTTGATTCTCTTTGTCCATGACATCTCGGAAATATGTGCAAGACCCTCGATACCAGGCTCCAATTCGATGAACGCACCAAAAGTAGTAATCTTCGTGACCTTCTGCTTGATGACATCACCCACGTGATATTTCTCTTCAAAGGTCGTCCAAGGATCCTGATTCATGTGCTTTAATGAAAGATTGATCTTTTGGGTCTCCGGGTCGATATTGATCAGTCTCAACTGGATGACCTGGCCTTTCTTCACGAAATCCTTTGGTCTGGTAACATGGCCCCAGCTCATATCGTTGATATGGAGCAATCCATCGAAACCACCCAAATCAATGAAAGCGCCGAAGCTGGTAAAGGATTTGACCACACCCTCGACGACATCCCCTATCTTCACATTTGCAAAGAATTTCTCTTTGTTTTCCTTAATCTTCTGGTCAAGGTACTCTCTTCTATTTACAACACTCTTAAGCTTCGCACCGGTATGGAACTTGTCGATCATGAAATAATCGGAAACACCGATCAAAGTCTCAGGATCCTCAACCCTTACCACATCGGCCTTGCTCAAGGGGCAAAAACCACGATAGTCGCCACCGAGATCAACCTCAAACCCGCCCTTGATAACCTTGTCGAACTTTCCCATGATTGGGGTGTGGTTATCGCTTGCCAGTTTAAGCTCTTCGGTCCGTTCTTTAAAGTCGGCTTTCTTTTTGGAAACGACGATCTGTCCGCCTTTTCCTTCTTTGTTAATGATGACAACCTTAATCTTGTCACCGACTGCGGGGATAGTATCGAATTCTTCACGAGGAATACGCCCCTCGCTCTTATAACCGACGTCCAAAAACACCATCTCGTTATTTACCTGGACAACAGTACCGGTCACGAGTTGACCGTCTTCGATTCCATCAAGAGATTTAAGAAACTCCTCCTGCATGATTTGCATTTTGGTTTTCTTTTCATCCATTTCTTTTTCTTCAGCCACTTGATTTCTCCTGATCCAATAATTTCCTATTTCTCAACGCTTTTTACACGAAAAAATAGCAGATACCACTTTCTCACAAACCTGTTCTGTAGTCAAGTACGATGTGTCGATATAGAAGGCGTCGGAAGCAATTTTAAGGGCCCCAACAGGTTTGTTTTTATCAATATCGTCTCTCATTTTAATTATTTTCAGCACATCCTCATAACTCTCATTCTCGGGGTGCTGCAAGAAACGCCGCTTCGCCCTCACCTCCGGATTCGCATCAAAATAGAATTTCACATCCGCATCAGGAAACACAATCGTGGTAATATCACGTCCTTCAACTATCACATCCACTCCAGCAGCAATGGCCCTGAGTTGTTCATTGACATAAAAACGAAGGGGGGCGTAGGCACTGACCTGAGCGACCACCGCATCAACAGAGGGCGTATGCAACTTATCCTCAACACTCTGCCCGTCAATACAGATTTGCGCATCCCTGATGCTGAGCTTTATTTTTTTTGCATTCTCCAGCAACAACGGAAAATCAAAAGGATCCGCACCAAGCTTCTGCTGATTATAAGTATAGGCACGATAAAAGGAGCCACTGTTCAAATAATAAAAACCGCATTTTTTAGAAATCAGTTTTGCAATGGTGCTCTTCCCTACCCCTGCAGGCCCATCAATGGCGACGATCATCAGGCACTCCCTCACTGTTCTCTCCTGCCAACAGATCCTCAATCTCCTTCGGGTCAACCCTACGGTATTCTCCGATTTTAAGATTATCCAGCTCAATGCATCCAATTCGTGTTCTCACCAATTGCTTCACGTCATAACCGAAATAGGAAAAAATCTTTCGAATTTCACGATTTTTTCCTTCAGTGAGGATAATCTTCGCCCATCGTTTGCTTTGGATGTAGAAGCTTTTAATCTTATATGGCTCGGGGATATCAATATAAATCCCCTTGAGGGCTTCCTCCAGATCCTCTCTTCGCAAGTCCTCATCGACATTGACAAGATACTCCTTCTCTATCTGCATGGAAGGATGCATGATCCTGTTGGCGACATTGCCATCATTGGTAAACAGGATGAGCCCGGTGGATTCCTTGTCCAGTCTGCCAATATGGAAGAGCAGGTTCCTGTCAGGGACATCAATGAGATCACGGGCATACAGTTTCTCATACGGGTCGTAGTTGGTACAGACAAACCCCTTTGGTTTATAAAGTGCGAAATAATAGGTGTGCTCGCTAGGTTCTACCATCTGTTCATCCAAAGTGACAACATCGGCCCTCTCAACCTTGGTCCCAAGTTCTGTGACGACATTGGTGTTCACTTTCACTCTTCCACCGGTAATAAGTTGCTCGCAACCTCTGCGGGACCCACACCCACTTTTCGCTAGATAAGTTTGCAGCCTCATAGGGTACTCAAGTTTCATTTTCGACCTCCTCGGTCTTTTCCTCGACAGTATTTTCAAACCGCTCCTGATCTATCTCAGACAACTTCGGGAGAGCACTGATGCTTGAAATATTGAATTCATAGAGGAATTTTCGGGTTGTTCCATACAAACAAGGATGTCCGGGGACATCCTTGCGCCCCACGACCTTTATATATTCCCGTTCTCGAAGAAGTTTTACAATAGTATCACTGGTTACTCCACGGATATTATCAATCTCCCTGCGGGTTACGGGCTGGCTATAGGCAACAATCGACAGCGTCTCCGTAGCCGCCTTGCTTAAACGGCGCTCGACCTTCTTGCCATAGCTTGATTTGAGTTTATCAAACAAGTCAGAGCAAGGGACCAACTGGAACCCCACGGTATTCTCATTGACCATCAGTCCATGCATGAACAGATTATAATGCTCAGCCAACTCATCAACCGCACCCCTAAGTTCCAAACTGGTCAATCCTGTCATCCTTGCAAGTTTTTCCTTATCGACAGGCTCGTTCTCTAAAAAAAGAATGACTTCCACGATTCTTGCATTTTGGCTAAGCAACGGCCCGCTTTGTGTATTCTTCTCCATCAGTCTTCATCCTCGTCATCAAGCTGGATCACTTCTTCAGCTTGGTCATCATACATTAATACCGAACCATCATCACGTTCAATCTTATCAGAATGCAAGGGGCCTTTTTCCTGTGTCTCCTCTGTTTTCGTCAAGGTAAGGAAATTGTCGGTCTCATCAAACCCATGTTCAATCATCTGATCATACTGGTCGTCAATCTCATCAGCTTGAATCCCCTCGATATCCAGCTTCTTCGCCCTGATGAGGATCTCTCCGTACGGTTCCTTTTGAATGATTTGAATCTTGTCAAGCTTGCAAGCCTCCAGTATCGCCATGAAGGAGCAGATGATATCAAGTTTGCTGTCAAGGTGGACGATTACTTCCCTAAGGGTTATTTCTGTTTTTGTTTCAAAGAGCTCATCCATGAGAGCGATTTTTTCATTGATAGTCACACTCTCGTATGTATTGAACACCTTGTTGGGCGCGATGCTTTTCATCAATTTGCAAAAAGTATCCAGCAGACGCTGGACAGTCACATCCTTGAAAAGATCCTTGTCAGTGAAAGGAAGCATGAAGGAACTTTCTTTCCTCATGATTGCCAGATCGGACGCCCCTCCTCCAACGGTAAGCAGCTCAGTATATTTTTTAAACTTCTGGTACTCAATCAACTGTTCAACGAGATTTCTCCGGGGGTCCTCGTAGTTCTCATCAAACTGCACATCGACAGGGAGCAGCATCCTGCTCTTGATGGACAACAAATCCGCCGCCATCCGGTAAAAATCAGTAAGCATCCCCAACTCCATGTCCTGATGTTCCTTGAGATAGGCGATGAACTGGTCGGTGATTTGAGCTATGGGGATGTCATAGATATTGATCTCTGATTGCTGGATAAAGAAAAGCAACAGCTCAAGAGGTCCGTCAAAGTTGATTGTCGAGGAATGGAATGTCTTTCCATCATCTGTAGTAAACTGAATCCGTTGCGCTTCTTCCATTGAAAAGAAATTATAGCAAATAATGTTGCTGTCTTGCAATAAAACATTCCCTTCTCCCAAAAAATCCTTCCTGGACCCTACAGGGCTATGGTCGTTCCCACGGTAAGTTGGACATCATCCCGGTAATTGTCATATTGCTTGCTGCCTTGGCTATATTCGACAATGGTGATGTAATCCAATTCCCCGTACAAGGTAATTGAGGGCCATTTGAGCACATTCTTAAGGTCATAGGAACATTTCAGGCTGTACATCCACGTGTTG
>JBAXZS010000160.1:0-6039 GCA_041670175.1 Sphaerochaetaceae bacterium
ATAGATGACAGGTGCGCCTATGAAGCAAAGGCTGATACGTCTGAACGCATGGTCACTCAGACTCCTCAACGCCTCGCTTGGGCTAAAAAGAGCGATGAGCAGTTGTGGTTTTGTCTGGAAGACAAGGAACCCCAGGGCCATGAACAAATAGGTGTAGATAAGGCTCCATTTCAAAGCGCTGAGGATTCTTTCTTTATTTCTTGAACCATAATTATAGCTGGTGACAGGAACCAAGGAGAAGCTCATCCCATGCATCGGCAGGAATACAAAGCTTTCCACCTTGATGTAGAGTCCGAAGGTGGTCACGGCAAGAGGGGTGAACCCAATGAGAATCTTGTTTACCAACGACAGGGAGATGCATCCACTGATTTGGAGTAACATGGTGGGCAGTCCGACTCCCAGTATTTGCTTCACTAAAGGACCCGCCAGCTTGGTCTCTCCTTTCCTATAGCAGGAGAGCTGGGGGTTTTTCTTGAGAAGCAGGATAGCAATCATCAGGCTGAGCATCTGTCCGATAACTGATGCGATAGCGGCTCCTTTTACCTCAAGATGGAAAGCAAAGATAAATAATGGATCGAGCAGGATGTTGGCAATACATCCTACTGATAGGCAAAGCAATGTCTGCATGGTCCGTCCTGTCCCTTGCAACATAAAGCAGATGACGCTTCCTACTATTTGAAAAAGGCAAAAGGTGATGCTAATGCCAATGTAATTCCTGGCAAGTTCCCCCAAAAGAGGGGAATCGGTGTAAAAATTAACATACAGGGAGGCAAGGAAGGGACCTGTCAGCAGGAAGGTCACTCCAATAAGGAGGGCTAGCGTCAAGGCGGTACTTCCCGCCTTGTTCGCTTCATCGTCTTTTTGTTGGCCAAGAAGACGGGCGACCAGCATGCTGGTGCCGATGCCGATGCCGGTGGCTATTGCCACAACTATCTGCTGGAAAGGGAAAGCAAGTGAGACGGCTGCAATGCTTTCGTCTCCCAGTCGGGAGACATAGATACTGTCAATGACGTTGTACAACGCTTGCAATGTCATGGAAAGCATGATGGGGATACCCAGTTTAAGGACCAGGCCGGGCATTTTGTCGCTTTCCAGACGATTGCTAGGCATAGAGGGGCTTTATCTTTTTCTTGTATTCTGACTTAAAGAAGAAGATGGTCAGGCAAAGAGAGACCAGCTCTGCGATGATAAAGGAATACCAGATGGCATCAAGCCCGCCTAATTTGCTCAGGAGATAGGCGACAGGTATCAGTACCACCAGTTGTCTGGTCACTGAGATGATCATGGAAAGATAGCCATCTCCGATAGCTTGGAACAAGGACATCAGGACAATTGAGAGTCCTGCGCTGATAAAACACAAGGAGATACGGGGAAGAGCAACCTTGCCGATATCCATCATCTGCTCTGAGGCATTGAACCAAGAAAGCAGGGTCTCGGGGAATAAGGTGAAGACAAGGAAGCCCACGATCATGATGCTCATTGCGATTATGATCCCGGTCTTGATGGTCTGTGTGATGCGTTTTGGATTCTTTGCTCCATAGTTGAACCCCATGACGGGAATCATACCGCTGTTCAGTCCAAAGACAGGCATGAATACAAAGCTTTGCAGTTTGAAATAGACACCAAAGACCGACACTGCGCTGTTTCCATAGGAAATAAGTAGCTTGTTGAACAAGGTGGTCATGATGGTGCCTATGCTCTGCATGATGATGGAGGGCAATCCAACAGCGTAGATATCCTTGACGATTTTTCCTTCCAACTTGAAGTATTTCACGCTGATCTTGACTTCCTTGTTCCTTCTCACAAAGAAGATGGCCAGGAGCATGGATACATGCTGTCCTATCACCGTGGCGATGGCAGCTCCTGTAATTCCCAATGTGGGAAAACCAAACAGGCCAAAGATCATGATCGGGTCCAATATGATATTGGTTACTGCCCCGGCAATTTGTACTATCATGGGGTGAATGGTGTCCCCTGTTGCCTGCATGATGCGTTCGCAGGTGATGTCAATGAAAATACCAAAAGAGAAGATAAGGCAGATGGCTATGTATTTGGTTCCCAGTTGTACCAGGTTCTGGTCATCGCTGAAGATGCTGAAAAATGTTTTACTAAAAAGAAGGCCGATGAAGGCGAATGCGATCCAGCTAAGGAAAGCCAGCACAATACCATTGTTCGCACATTTCTCAGCTCGTTCATAATCCCGTTCCCCGAGTTTTCTGGAAAGAAGGCTGTTGACACCGATAGAAGTTCCTACAGCAACTGAGATCATCAGGTTCTGCATAGGGAATGCCAAGGAGACTGCGGTGAGGGCCAGCTCGCTGCTCATGGATACAAAGATGGAATCCACTATGTTGTACAGGGCTTGAATAAGCATGGAGAGCATGATGGGGAATGACATGCTGATCACCAATCGGGGTACAGGCATGATTCCCATTTTATTTTCACTATGTGGTTGCATTGAATATTTTTCCTTAAGGTTGGAGTCGTTTTACCATAGGAGAAATTTAATGTAAACTGTTTGACTTGAAAAGTTATTTATTTCTCTCAACGAGACAAAGGGGGAAATTTCCAAGGCGGGAAAACCGATAAGCAGATGCTTTATCTTTGTACAATCATAGAGAACGCAGTCTTTCCCTTTACCGCAAGGCATTTCGGTCATGTTTTGTTCCTTTGCCTTGCAAAATGAATCCAAGATATCTGGTTTGGGATATTAATTGAGAAAACCTACCGAGTCTTGATTTTATCCGGAAGCAGAAGGATGCACAAACCAATCATCATGGGCAAAACCTATGGATTGCAAGCAGCATCAAAGTATCTTCCCCTGAGTGGTCCAATCCCCAATATGCGGATGTTGGCGTAGTTTCCGGCTTGGTTTCTACACCAAAGAAACTACGCAACATCTATTGGTTGGGCCATCAGCTCATTCTAAAACCGGAATATAGTGGTCCGTAATTCTTGCAAGCACGATAATCCTGGCTTTCCTTGTCCATGCCAAAAGCGTTCCAGCATGCAGGGCGGAATATCTGTTCTTCCGGGACATTATGCATGCATACCGGGATTCTCAGTATGGAGCAGAGCGTGATGAGGTCCGCACCGATATGTCCATGACTGATGGCCCCATGGTTGGCGCCCCAGTTGTTCATGACAGTGTAAGCGTTCTTGAAAGGGCCTTCCTTGCCATCACAACGAGGGGTGAACCAAGTGCAGGGCCAGGTGTAGTCCGTGCGTTTCCACAATTTATCCGAGACTTCAGAAGGAAGCTTCACCGTCCAACCTTCGGCTATCTGCAGAACAGGACCCAGGCCCTTGATGATATTGAGCCTGATCATTGTCGATGGCATCTCGGCTTCAGTGAGGAATCTTGCGGAGAACCCGCCTCCTCTGAAATAACCATTATCAGCGGCGCACCAGGTGGTTGCATTGAGCATGGCCTTCTGGTCTTCCTCGGTCACCTCATACCATGGCTTGACGACTGGTTTTCCTTCCTTGTCCTTGCAAGCGCCAGTAGCATCAAGGCACGTAGCCCCGCTATTAATCAGATGGAGGAATCCGCCATTCTCCTTGGCAATGCCTTCAAGGTCATACCCAGTCGCCTTTTTTACCGATTCAGGACTCCAGTAGGTACGTACATCGGAGAACATCTGTGATTTGCCGGTAAGCAATCGCATCAGCAACATGCCCACCCCATTGAGCGTGTCGTTCTCCGTAGCCAGCGTATAGGTTTCCCTTGGTCCGTTCCAATCGAATGAGGTGTTTAGAATGGTCTCGCCGTAATCACAGTTCGGATAGTGGTCTGTCCATTGACGCTGCCCCTGGAAACCGGCAAGGATGGCGTTGTGCCCGAGGCGTTCCTCGTCACAGCCTTTGGGAAGGTTCTTGTTGCCATTCATCAAATCTTTAATGATGACCGCCATCTTTACAATGAAATCCCAGGTATTTTCGTTCTGCTCAGAAGTGTTCTGCACTTCCTTTGGATTCTTGTCGAAGCCTTGTTTGCAGTATTGTTTCGTCCAAGTTAGCGCTTTCTGGAATTCCTTTTCATCATAGATATGCTCATCCATTCTGCGAAGGATTTCCACCTCGTCAACTGACTCGACCCTCATCCCAAGGTAGTCTTCAAAGAAATCCTGGTTAATGGCCGAACCCGCGATACCCATGCATTGCGAGCCGATTTGCAGGAAAGATTTTCCTTGCATGGTCTTTGCAGCGATTGCCGCTCTTGCGAAGCGAAGGAGCTTCTCCTGCACGTCGAGGGGGATGTCGAGGTCATCAGCTTCCTGGACCTCGCTACCATATATGCCAAAGGCAGGCAAGCCTTTCTGTGCATGTGCCGCCAGCACCGCTGCGAGATATACCGCTCCGGGACGTTCCGTGGCGTTCATGCCCCAGACAGCCTTGATGGTGGTCATCTCCATATCCATGGTCTCTGAGCCATAGCACCAGCACGGAGTGACCGACAAGGTGATGTCGACTCCTTGCTCTTTGAATTGCTGCGCACATGCAGCGGCTTCCGCCACACGCCCGATGGTGGAGTTCGAGATGACGACTTTCACTGGCTCCCCGTTTGAATAACGGATGTGTTCCTCAAAAAGTGCTTTTGCGGCCTTCGCCATATGCATTGTCTGTTCCTCAAGAGATTCTCTCACCCTGAGATGTCCCTGTCTTGCATCGATAATCGGTCTGATACCAATGACAGGATACGCACCAAGAAATCTATTCTTCGCCATATTTTTCACTCCTTCTTTGTTGTTTTTTAACGCATTGCCCTGAGGGTAGCTAATTTCTTTTCATCCAATTCCTTGCTTCCCTTGATGTTCATCACATCAAGAGTCATCACTGCTGCTCTCTCAAGCAGTTCCATGCAGTCAAAGGCTCTCAGCAAGTCTTTACCAACGGCAATCGCACCATGATTTTCCATAAGCAACACCTCATGGGTGCGTATTTCTTCTGATACTGCCTTTGCAAGCTCCTTAGTGCCCATGAGCTGATAGGGGACATTGACGACATCTCCGAGGATGAAATATCCTTCAGCCGTCAGATGGGTATTTAGCATGCAGGGCTGAGCTGTGGAGAAGGCGCAGACAGTAGTCGGGTGCGCATGCACTACAGCATTGCGGTCAGGTCTGTTAAGCAATACTCTGCGATGCATCTCCGTCTCCATTGAAAGAGGAAGCTCGGGTGTCAGATTGGTACCATCAAACTTCACTACCGCAATGAGATCAGGCGTAAGATTGCCCTTGTCCAATGCAGAAGGAGTGATGCAGAAGGTGTCTGCATCAATACGTAGGCTGATGTTGCCACCACTAGCGGTGGTGAGATGCCTGTCGTACAACCGTTTCATATAGAGAGCCACTTCTTTTCTCTGAGCGAAATACGGGATTTGTTCCATAGGTTTATGGCAACCTCGTTTGTTTTTTTTGTTGCCAGTTCCTCCTTTTGATGATAAAATGTAAACGATTACAATAAAAAGTATTGCATAATACTGTCAATTTTGCAAGCGAAATCTGGAGGTTGTGTATGCTTAAAAACATTCCATCTATCATCAGCCCTGAGCTGTTGAAGATTATTGATGAGATGGGGCATGGGGATGAGATTATCATTGCTGACGGGAATTTCCCCTGTGCATCTCTCAATGAGAGAGTCGTTCGTCTTGATGGGCATGGGTGTCCCGAGGTGCTGGAGGCTCTTTTGAGATTGTTTCCTCTCGATCCCTATCAGCAGAACGCTTTTTTGATGGAGGTCATGCCGGGGGATTCCGTAGCGACCCCTATCTGGGACACCTATCGAGGAATCGCGCAGTCCGGTGAGGGGAATTTCAAGGGGTTCGGGTTCATAGAACGGTTTGCTTTCTATGAGCGTACGAAAAAGGCCTATGCGGTTATCGCCACTAGCGAGAAAGCCTTGTATGCGAACATCCTGCTAAAAAAAGGCGTGATTTGAAATGGATAAATACCATATCGCCATCGATTTGGGGGCGACAAGTGGCAGGGTGGTTGTGGGTAATTTGGAAAACCTTGAGGTGGTGTATCGCTTCAGTAC
>JBAXZS010000161.1:0-6028 GCA_041670175.1 Sphaerochaetaceae bacterium
TCCAATCCCAGGTAGGCCGCATCCGCACCATAAGCGTATGCGACCTTGAGTTTCTCCAAGTTGCCCGCAGGACTTAGAAGCTCAACCACGGATCGCCTCAGTCACCGCTTTCGCTATGGCGACGGATAAATCCTTGATTTGGTTGGATTCCTCGGTATTGACGATTTTCTCCATCATCGGACGTTTGTCATCATTGGGGAATGCATACGAAAGCACTTCCTCAATTGCGGAGACAGGAAAAAAGGTCACCCCTTTTTTCACTTCCTCGTCAAGCTTGTCCAAATCCCTCTGATTGAATTTCGGATACAGGATTGTCGTTATCTTGTTGCGCTTGGCAGCCAGGATCTTTTCCTTCAGGCCTCCGATGGGCATAACCTTCCCCTTGAGGGAAAGTTCACCTGTCATCGCAAGATTAGGAGCGATAACCTGTCCCGTCACCAAGGAATAGAGGGCGACTGTCATGGTAATGCCTGCAGACGGACCGTCTTTGGGTGTGGCTCCTTCCGGCACGTGCAGATGGATGTTGTTGTTGGAGAACCACGATTCATCTATCTTGTGCTCCTTGGCATGAGCCTTGATCCAAGTATAGGCGATGTTGACGCTTTCCTGCATCACATTGCCTAGCTGCCCTGTCAGCTTGAGCTCGCCTTTACCTGGTGTGTTCTGTGCTTCTATGACCAGGGTATCCCCCCCCATGCTTGTCCATGCAAGGCCTATGGCCGTCCCGATTTTGTCAGCCTTCATGATTTCATCTTCCACAAACAGCGGTTGTCCAAGAAACGAGACCAGATTCTTTTCATCAATGATTATCGGGAGCTTGGTCTCTTTCTCCGTCTCTATTTTCAGAGCAATCTTACGGTTGATCTTGTCCAGTTGTTTCTCAAAATGGCGCACTCCTGCCTCACGGGCGTATTGCTCAGCTATCATCCTGAGAATATGGGATGAGTATTTGACTTCCTTATCACTAAGTCCATGCTTTTTCAAGGATTTTGGTACAAGATACTTCTTGCCGATGGCAAGCTTCTCGTCGCTGGTATACCCTGACATCTCGATGACTTCCATACGGTCCAGCAGAGGAGCGGGCACGGTTTCCAACGAATTGGCCGTACAGATAAAAAGCACCTCGGAAACATCGAAAGGCAAGTCAAGATAATTATCCCTGAAGGTGGAATTCTGCTCAGGATCGAGGACTTCAAGTAATGCGCTTGCTGGATCTCCTTGGTACGAGACCCCCATCTTGTCTATCTCATCAATAAGAAACACAGGGTTCTTTACTTTAGTTATCTTCATACCCTGGATAATCTTACCAGGCATTGCACCGATATAGGTCCGTCTGTGGCCTTTTATTTCACTTTCATCATTCATTCCCCCGACAGAGAACCTGAAATACTTTTTCTTCAATGCACGTGCGATTGATATGCCCACACTGGTCTTGCCGACTCCAGGAGGACCTACCAGACAGATTATCGAACCCTTCGTATCCTGCTTTTTTTTCCTTACAGCAAGAAATTCAAGTATTCTATCCTTGACATCCTTCATTCCATAGTGATCGTGCTCAAGGATTTTCCTTGCGCTATCGATGCTGTAATTTTCGGGTTTAGGCTCGTTCCAAGGCAAATCTGCAATAATCTCAAGGTAGGTCTGGCTGATGGAGTACTCAGGACTATTGGGGTCAAGCGACTCAAGACGGTTCATCTCTCTCTGCACGGAATTTTTCACTTCCTCGGAGAGAGTCAAGCCTTCCATTTTCTTTTTCAGCCTATTGAGCAATTCGGTCTTGGGATTTGTAGTCATTCCCAATTCCTGCTGGATGCTCTTGAGCTCTTCCCGCAGGAAATACTCCCTTTGGTTTTTCTCTATCTTCTGGTTGACACGTTGCTGAATCTTGGCTTGCACATCGGCGATGCTCTGCTCATTCTTGATGAATACCAGCACCTTCTCGATTCTCCGACGCACTACAAGAGTCTCCAGCACGCTCTGCTGCTGGTTGCGGTCGACATTAAGAATACTGGCGATAAAGTCGGCGAGTTTGCCCGGATGGTCGATATTGACCATGTTCAATCTCATCTCCTCACTGAAGAGATGGTTGTTCTTGGTCAGTTGCTTCATCTCTGAAACCAGAAGCCGTGTCCAGGCTCTCAGTTCCTCAGGCTCATCCTCGATATCATCAAGGTATTGGACATTTGCCACCACATAAGGACCGCTTGGGAAGAATTCCTTTATCTGGAATCTCTTCATGGTGGAGATGAATACGCTTTCTCCTCCATCAGGTAGCTTGATACGTTTGACAATCTTGGCTACGGTACCAATCTCGAATAGATCCTGCGCACCCAAAGGACCTTCCTTCGGGGTGTCATTATGAGTCAGCAGCAAGCCTATATATCCACCATGCTTGAGCGCCTGGTCGACTATCTCCAGATCCTGACTGTCAGAAATCATCAGGGGGGTAAACAAACCAGGGAATACTGGATTGCCAGTCACTGGCAGTATAAACAAATTATTGGGGAGCATCTGCTCCACGGGTACTAATTCCTGTTCAGACATTCTCTCTTCCTTCCTATCTCGTCCTAACTTACTGAAACTTCATCGGAAAGGGAAGAGCCTTTCCTGAGCCATTTGACACCAAGGTAACAGAACGGAGTATCCAGCAAGGCAAGGATGATTTTGAAGATCCAGTAGGGCAGGACCAAGGAGAACACGAAGGCAGCCGTATACTTCGCATTGATATGGTAGAAGGCAAGAAACATAAAGATGGTGGTGTCCACTCCCTGGCTGATGATGGTCGCCACATTGTTTCTGATCCATAGTTTTCTGCCTCCGCTTACTTTCCTGAGACGAAAAAACATGGAGACATCGAGATTCTGGCTGATGATGAAACTTAAGATGCTGGCTACCGTCATGCGCATGGATGAGCCAAAGATGGCCGTGTATTGCTCCTGCATACCCCAGGTCTCGTTTGGCCTGAGCTTCACACACAGGAACGTCATGGCGAATAATATTACAAGCATCATTTCAGCCAGTTGGACAAACAATGTCGCTCTTTTCTGGCCTTTGACCTCACCAACAATATCTGTGATGAGGAAGAGCACAGGCATAAAAAAGATTCCGACGGAAATCCGCACATTGCAAATTGTGGTGATCTTGGAACCTATGGTGTTCACCAAGACCATGAATGTAATATACAAGGCAAGCAAAAATAATTCTTTTTTTGATGTGTTCATTATTGCTGTATTCTACCTCAGATTATGAGTCGATGGGAATAGCATAAAGTTGTTGCATTTTGTTGCAGTCATGCTATGATGTGGGGGAAGATAAAGAAGGTGGGAATCTATGGATAGCAAGCTTATTGTCATCGCCATCGGAGGAAACTCCTTGATTGAGGATTCCAAGCACGTGACGGTTTCAGCCCAGTATGAAGCCGCGAGAAAGACGGCCAGCCATATTGTGACTCTGGTGCAGGCTGGCCATAGGGTGGTGATTGTCCATGGCAATGGTCCTCAGGTGGGATACATCCTGCTCAGGGCGGAATATTCTCGTGCAATTCTTCATTCGGTGCCACTTGATAGTTGTGTCGCTGATACACAGGGGGCGATTGGGTACAATCTGCAGATGGCCTTGGATAATGAGTTCAGGAAAGTAGGTATGAGTCCGTCAGTCGTCACGATAGTTACCCAGGTGGAGGTTTCGGATGATGATCCATCTTTCAAGAATCCAACCAAGCCCATCGGTTCTTTTTTGAGTAAGGAGGACGCGGAGTATCATGCCCAGCATGATGGTTGGTCAATTGTCGAGGATGCAGGACGCGGTTATCGTCGCGTTGTGCCAAGTCCCCAACCCAAGGCCATCATCGAGCTTAGGACCATCGGCTCCCTTCTGTCCCAAGGGGTGATAGTCATCGCTGCCGGAGGCGGGGGGATTCCTGTGGTGAGAGAGGAGGATGGTACATTACATGGACGGGAGGCTGTCATAGACAAGGACCTGGCGGCCGCATTGCTTGCGAAACAGCTGGGGGCCGACTTGTTCATTATTTCGACAGCTGTGGAGAAGGTCAGCCTGAATTATGGCAAGAGCAATCAGGAAGACTTGAGCACGATGACTGTCCAAGAGGCGAAGGAATACATGAAAGAAGGTCATTTCGCACCAGGTTCCATGCTTCCCAAGATTCAGGCCATGATGGATTTTGTCTCCAATACGGGCAACAGGGGAATCATCACGAATCCAGAGCATCTCCTTGAATCGCTGGATGGCGGTAAAGGGACTACCATTGTCAATGTCTGATGGTTGGAAATTCAAGAATGTGAAAAGTGCGATGGTGACAATCGGCATCATCATACTGTTGCTTGTTACGTTTGCCGGTGTGTCTTATTCCACCGAGAAAAAAACAATGGCACGAAACAGGGAGAAGGCAAGGGAATCCCTCTCGAAGCTTGTCGTTTGCATGGATGACAGGTTCTTGTTTTCCCTGAAACTATCCACCTTGGTTGATGATGCGAGTCTGACACGGGATATCGACAAGGCCCTTGCACAATATGATAAAAATGACATCAAAAAGGCATCTGCCTCCTATATAGCTCTAGATAAAGCTTTGCTTCCTTTGCAGAAGGCAGTGTTTCCTCGTAGTGATTACGCCCGGCTCCAGCCTTATTTTGAGAGACTGTCCAGTATCGAGGACGAGCTTGAACCGCTGGTACAGCAATACAATGCGTATGCCAGTCACTTCAACACCGATCTTATCTCCTTTATGGGGAAGAGAATCGCCGCAAGGGAAGGATGGGTCAGTCTTGATTTGTATGGGCTTTCCTCCGTCCTGGCAAGCCGTCCTTGACAAAACCGGTAAGATAATAGGGAAGGACCACGAAGATTGTCCGCATATTGTCTTGGATCAGTACATCGCTGAAGATGCCCTTGAAAATCAGATAGAAAAACATTATGAAGGAAAGCGTTCGCATGGCGGTATGTACTTTTTCTGTGTTTTTGCCAAGGTCTTGGAACGCGAGGAAAAGCAGGAACGGGTTGATGAACAGTATGGATTCATTGAACCAAGTCACATCCATATCCGAGAAGCACATCATGTAGAAAAGCAAAGTCCCTGAAATCCCCAGGAAAAGAAGCATTAAGAAATTTACTATTTTCCAGGTTTTTTTCATGTCGTGTCTTTGCAAAAAAACACAGGACAAGGAAAAGACAAGACCAAAGAGGAGGTAGGGCCAACTATCCGTTGCTGCATGGGTGTCGGGATGGAAGGCGATGGCATCCGTCTGCTCGTTGAGTACTGTGCAGGTTGCATTGAAAGGTTCGTACTTTGCGATGGCGTTCCCCAGGCTTTGAGGTAGGAACATCTCATTCCAAAGCGTGATTGGTGTATCAATTAGTCCGCTTTCCAAGAAGTTGAGATACCATGAAATGAATTTCTGATGGCCGAGAGAGCGTTGTGCATAGGAGCGGAATGTTCCCTTGCTATCCTTGCTCCTTGCCCATCGTTCGAAATCACCCAATGTTGCACTGTTGAGTATATCCCTGATGCGTGTAGCGCAGTTATCTTTATAAAAATGGTATAAATAGGTGTTATTTTCCTGCAGGGTGTTCTTCTGGAGAAATTTGACTACTTGAAACTTGGCGCTGTCGTTTAGGTTTAGGTCATACCTCTCGACCTGTCGTCCTTCACTGATGGCATCCTCTATCCTCCAGTCCGCATCGGTCACATATACATTATACAACATGCGACCTCTTGCAAAGTTCAGGTAAAATCCCTTTTGCGAGCTGTCAAAGATGCCATAATCATACATGATTGATTGCCCGTTTGGTTGCTTGATGATGATTCCTGCATGCCCGAACCACGAATACAGGGGGTTACCAGGTCCGATTATGACCACGGAAATGGAACATTGGTCTATCCATTCTTTTTGGTTGGCGGTGAGAGGTAAGGAGAAATCAAACTTTTTCAACTCCTCCTGGCTGTCAAAGGGTTGGGCGACATCGTGTCCTGTCATGCTGAGCGCCCCAAGGTTGACAAGGCAAATGAAGGCCA
>JBAXZS010000162.1:0-6021 GCA_041670175.1 Sphaerochaetaceae bacterium
AATTTCTTGTTTTGTGATTCCTTCTTTATCTCGCTGGGATATTTTCCAAATGCATCACGAAAAGCTTCTGAAAACCGATTGACGCTCTGATATCCAACCGAGAAGGCCACCTCGGTAACGGAGAGGCCTTCCTTGAGATGGGTGGCGGCAAGATCCATTCTGACCGAACGCAAATACCCATACAAGGTTTTCCCATATACCTGCTTGAACAGGTTCTTGAGTTTCGTAGGGCTCATGCAGGCCAGCCGAGCCAGCTTTTCCACTGAGGGTGATTCCTCAGGATACTTGAGAAGGTAAGAAGCAACCGCACACAATCCCATTCTATCCTCTGAATGATATTTTGAACACAGAGAACAGGATGTGCAAAGCTCGTGGGTGTTGTTTGTCAAATAAAACAAGAACATGTCCATGGCATCGGAAATTTGGCGGATGGCACTTGGGCCCTTACTTGTCACTTTTCCAATCTTGCCAAATAAATCCAGGGCGTATTCGGTTTCAATTGAGAAAGGGATTCCTTCCATCAGGCAGGCGATTCGTCCGGTATCTTCAGAATATCGCATGGATAAATAGGAACGGAAAGTTGATTCCTTATAGGAAAAACCGACCAATCGTACCAGATGGCCAGCAGGGATCTCTTCAAGAGAGCCTCTTCCTGTGGAATCAGGTAAGCAACATTGTATCTTGTGATCATGCTCAGCATCGAAGAAAAACAGAAAAGACCGGGTATCATCAGGAAACAAATGAAATGAGATGGGTCGTAGTGGTTCATAAAGGAACAAATCCGTACGGAAAGCCGCTTTCCCCTCATCAATGCGGATCAGTTGCAAGAATCCGTATCCGGATCCTTCTGGTACAGTGAACACCAAAGAGGAATTCTCTTCCCGTTCATGCCAGAGTGCAAGCTGGAGGGCATCACCTAAAGGACATCCGTAGTTATCAGCCATTTCATTCAACCTCGTTTTTATGTTGTCTTGCCGACCTGTTTCAATGCTTCAGTCAAGGTATGCCAACCAAGGACCGCACACTTCACTCTTGCAGGCATATGAGACACTGTAGAGAATACTCCTGCTTCCTGAAGCTGCGCAACCACTTGTTCATCTTCCGCACCTTCACGGATCATTTGCATGAATAATGCATCCAACCGTTCAGCCTCCGCAATTTTTTTCCCTCTGACCAGGTCCGCCATGATGGAAGTTGATGCCTGGGAGATGGCGCATCCATTCCCGGTAAAAGAAATATCCTTTATCAATCCATCTGAGGTGGTTTCCAATTCCAGTACGATTTCATCTCCACAGCTGGGATTCACCCCGGGTTGCACCACAGTCGGATGCGCAAGGTGACGCTTGTTCCTTTTTGAATTGGAATGCGCCTGGATTACTTGCTTGTACATTTCCTCAATAGTCATATCCAAAAATTCTCCTTACCTTCTTTAGGCCGATAATCAGTGCATCAATGTCCGCCTTGGTATTGTAAATGGCGAAGCTGGCACGACAGGTGGCAGTGACTTCCAGGTACTTCATCAAAGGTTGCGCGCAATGATGACCTGCTCGAATGGATATCCCTTCTTCATCAAGAAGAGAAGCCACATCGTGAGGATGGATACCTTCCACGTTGAAGGTGATGATTGGAAACTTGCGCTCACCCTTTGAGACTTTTCCATAGAGAGATATCCAGTTTAGGGAAGAGAGTTGTTCAAGAGCATATTGGGTGATCTCAGTCTCTTTTTCTTCAATGGTCTTGTATCCGACTTGCTGGACATATTCGATTGCCGCCCGTAATCCGATTGCACCTGCGACATCCTGGGTTCCCGCCTCAAACCTTTGAGGAATAGGAGCAAAAGAACTTTCTTGTTCCTGTACATATTCAATCATATCGCCTCCAGTAAGGAAAGGAGGAAGTTCTTCAAGTAGATTCCGTTTGCCAAAAAGAACCCCGATTCCCAAAGGGCCATACATTTTATGGGCGGAGAAAGCTGCGAAATCAAGGTCAAGGGATGAGACATCGAGACTCATATGAGCGATACTCTGGGCACAGTCGGCGATAACCAGTGCTCCGACACGATGAGCCTTTGTGATGAGTTTATGTGCAGGCAAAGCAATTCCAAGTACGTTGCCTACCAAAGCGAATGAGACGATTTTTGTTCTTGCAGTGATCTTCCGTTCAATTTCCTCATCGGCTATGTTTCCCTCCTTATCCAAATAAAGATAGACCAAGGAACTTCCTGTTGCCTGACACGCCTGTTGCCAAGGCACCAGGTTGCTGTGATGTTCTGAAACAGGAATGACTACCTCATCCCCTTTATGGAGTATTGACCGGGCTAGTGTCCAGGAAAGAAGATTGAGTGATTCGGTGGTATTGCGAGTGAAGATGATGGTATCACTGTCCTTGGCGTGAATGAAATCAGAGACCGTCCGTCGTGCCTGTTCATAAAGTCTCGTTGATTCAACAGAAAGACGATATACTCCTCGATGGGGATTCGCATTCCACGTGCGGTAATATTCGGACATTGCATTGATTACACTCCCAGGCTTCTGTGTGGTCGCGGCATTGTCCAGATATACCAATGGTCCTTTTTGTTCTTTTGCAGAATAAAGAGGGAAGTCCAAGCGATAATCTTTAGTATTCATGGTTTTCAAGCCTTCTTTCGATTGTATCCAGAATTTCCTGACGGAGTACCTCGTCCTCAATCATCTTGGCAACAGGAAAGAATTGTCCTTTAATAAGCAGTTTCTTCGAGTGTTTCTGATCAAGACCCCGGCTCATCAGATACAAAAGGGCGTTAGCATCTATCCTTCCTGAACTTACCGCATGCGCTCCCTCAACGTCTTCCTCCCCACAAAGAATCAGAGGTACTGACTTGTTATCAACCGAAGGACCGAATAGCAAGGCGAATTCTTCTTCCGAACCCTTGCTTCCCTTCGTTCCCGATTTGAAATCAATGGTACCACGGAACATTTTTGAAGCTGAATCCAGCAACACTCCCCGTGCAGTGATATTCGAGGTGGTTTTCTTACCATGATGTTCCACCACATAGTTTGTATCTATGGTTCGGATGCCATCACCTAGGTATATGCATCCTAAATGGAAAGAACTTCCTTCGCCTTGCAAAAGGGCTTTGGCCCCTGCATAGGTGTGCTGGCTATCCAGCAGTACCTGGATCAAGGAGACTTGGGCTCCCTCCTCCAACTCGAAACCTGTATCTTGAAAATCAAAGGTTGAAGAATCCGTCATTTGGATTTGCACCAGAGTGAACTGTGCATAAGGGCCGACTTTCACGTGGGTGCTTCCGGCATGGAAAAAATCTCCTTCGCCTTTTGCCCGATATGTCTGCACTATGGTCGCCTTAGCCTCTTTTTCAATCAAGACCGAGGTGTTGTCAATTATTGTCGGATATTCTTGATTAAGCTCATAAGCGATTTCAATGGGCTTCTTGATTTGTCCATCGATTCTGATTGAACAACCTGCATTGTCATTCTTGACAATGAAACAAGAAAGGTTCTCACCGCTTCCTGTCTGAATCCTGGCGATTTTCCTTTTTTGCTCGGAGGGAAGGGCTGAAGGACCAATTTCATAACCATTGCTTTTTGATGATTGTGGCCGTTGTTCCTTTTCTGCTACGTTCAGTGAGGGAATCGTCAAATCAACCTCGTTCATTTTTAAGTGATTCCATGTTTTCGAGGGAATACTGTTGATATCCCCTAAGTGAAATTGAGATATATTTCGTTCCATATGCATTTCAGCCGATGCTGCCCTCCATTTCCAAATTGATTAGATTATTCATCTCCACCGCATATTCCATGGGCAATTCTTTAGCGATGGGATCTGCGAACCCCCTGACGATCAAAGTCCTTGCATCCTTTTCACCAATCCCCCTGGTCATCAGATAATAGATGGCCTGGTCGCTGATTCTCCCAATCCTTGCTTCATGACCGATGTCAGCCTGGTCGTTCTTGATATCCATCGCCGGTATCGTGTCCGATCGGGAGAGGCTGTCCAGCATCAATGATTCACAGGAAACCGTGGATTTGACCCCGAATGCCTTTGCTGCCACTGATACCTGGCTTCTGGTTATGGAGACCCCCCCGTTTTTTGAAATGGATTTGGTACTGATTGACGAAGTCGTGTTTGGAGCGGAATGGATGACTTTCGCTCCTGTGTCGAGTATCTGCCCTTTTCCTGCAAATGTGATACCGGTGTATTGTGAATGCGCTCCTTCTCCTACGAGCAGGCTCGAGGGGTAGAGCATTGAGATGTGTGAGCCAAAGGAACCGGAGACCCATTCGATGGTTCCGTTTCGCTCCACTTTGGCCCGCTTCGTATTGAGATTCATCATATTCTTGGACCAATTCTCGATGGTCGAATACCGTAACCGGGCACCTTCCCCTACATAGAGTTCCACACATCCTGCATGCAAATTGAGTACATTGTACTTAGGCGCGGAGCATCCTTCGATGAAATGAAGACTTGATCCTGGTGCGAGGATGATTAAGGTGTGTTCGAATTGTCCGGCTCCCGCCGCATTAAGTCTGAAATAAGATTGTAATGGGGCTTTGACATGAATCCCTTCCGGGACATAGACAAAGGAACCACCCGACCAGACAGCGCCATGCAGGGCCGCAAATTTATGGTCAAAGGGAGGTACGAGTTTCATGAAGTACTTCTTGACCATATCCTCGTGTTCCGTAAGGGCTGATTCCATATCCGTATAGATGACCCCTTGTTCTGATACTTCCTTTTGCATGTTGTGATAGACCACTTCCGAATCATATTGGGCCCCGACTCCTGCCAACGATTCTCTTTCAGCTTGAGGGATCCCCAATCGTTCAAAGGTGTCCTTGATCTGCAAAGGGACTTCTTCCCAGGAATCTTTCATGGTGGTGCGGGGTTTTACGTAAGTTGCAATCTCATCCAATGACAGTTCCTTCAGGGAAGGACCCCACGATGGAAGCTTCAGATGGTCATATATCTCAAGGCAGTGAAGTCTGAAATCAAGCATCCATGATGGATCGTGCTTTTCTTGGGAGATACTTGAGACAATCTCTTTTGTTAATCCGTTTGAGACTTTATAGGCCGGATCCTCTCTGTTGCGGAAGTCGTAACGGGAAAAATCCATTTCCTCGAGTTTTGTCTTTTTTTTGCTCATGATAGCATCTCCTGGGTTTCAAAGAACGGGGCATATCCTTTCTGTTCAATGGTCCGGATTAAGGAAGCATCTCCTTGGGCGACAAGACGACCTTTCACCAGGATATGGACGAAATCAGGGGTGATGTTCTCCAGGATCTTTGTGTTATGGGTGATAATGAGTAATGCGTTTGACTTATTATGGAACGCCTTGATTCCCTGGGAGACAATCCTGACCGCATCGATATCCAACCCCGAGTCCGTTTCATCCAAGATTGCCAGGCGTGGCTCAAGTGCAAGCATCTGGAGAATTTCCGATTTTTTCTTTTCTCCTCCAGAGAATCCCACGTTCAGTTGCCGGTCGGCATAACTCGGATCCATGGCGAGGGTCTTCATAAGTTTTTTCAATGCAAGATTGAAGACAAATACATTCTCCTCTTCTCCTTTGATAGCACTTTTTGCGGTTCTTAGGAAGTTCTCCAGACTGACACCAGGGACTTCCTCGGGATTTTGGAAAGAGAGGAACAACCCCCTGCGGGCTCGTTTGTCAGGAGTCATTTTTGTAATGTCCTCTCCAAGAAAACGTACAGAACCATGACTGATATGGTAGGAGGGATGTCCCATGATAACATTCCCCAAGGTTGACTTGCCTGCTCCATTCGGTCCCATCAGCACATGGATCTCTCCTTCGTTTATTACCAGATTGATATGCTCGAGAAGGTTTTTCTCTTGGACCTCGGCTGCAATATCTTGGACTCTCAATAACTCAGTAGCCATATTCTATTTCTCCTGTATGCAATATACTATCTTTTAAGGACAAAATAATATCCACTAAAGACATTTATACTCATATTTTGGATTATAATACTTGGCAAGCCGAGAATTTTCCTCGACAATTGG
>JBAXZS010000163.1:0-5989 GCA_041670175.1 Sphaerochaetaceae bacterium
AGATGAAGAACAATATGAGGAATGTAAGCGCTGTATTGAAAGGATGAGGGAGGAAGCTGAAAAATGAGCAATGAAAGTTTAAGAAAAGCCTATGGAGAGGCTTTGGTTGAAATTGGGAATGATTTACGTGTGGTAGTTCTTGAAGCTGACTTGGGAAAATCAACAATGAGTGTTTTGTTCCATGATAAATATCCTGAAAGATATTTTCAGATGGGTATTGCAGAACAGAATATGATTTCTACTGCGGCAGGCCTGGCCTTGAGTGGCAAGTTGCCTTTTGCCAGTACTTTTGCAGTATTTGCTTCAGGTCGTCCATATGATCAGATTAGATCGTCAGTTGCAATTCCCAACCTCAGTGTCATGATTTGTGGTTCCTCAGCGGGTCTCTCTGATTTTGGTGATGGCAAGACCCACCAGAGTATTGATGATATTGGGATTATGCGGGTCCTTCCGCATATGAGTGTCCTCTGCCCTGTTGATGCCGTGGAGACAAAACAGATGGTTAGAGCGATGCTTACCCATAAAGGTCCTGTCTATCTTCGAGTCTGTAGAGCTGAGTTGCCAGTATTGAGTGATTTCAGTAAGCCTTATAGCTTTGGACAAATGACGAAGATGAGGGAAGGTAAGGATGTCGTCATCTTCGCCTGCGGTGTAATGGTCTCCCAAAGTCTTAGAGCTGCGGAAATCCTTGGTGAGAAAGGAATCAGTGCTCGCGTTGTCAATCTTTCTACCATCAAACCCCTGAACATGGAACAATTGACAGAGAATGTAAAAGGTATGAGGGCAGTGATCACGGCAGAAGAGCACAATATCTATTGTGGTATGGGGTCTGCTGTCGCGGAAGCTTTGTGTGATTCGACTTTACCGATTGGGATGGTCGCAATTAATGATAGCTATGGTACTAGTGCAAAGAAGTATGACGAACTTCTCGGAAGGTATCATCTGACTCCGGAAGATATCGTTGCAAAAGTACAGGAAATACTAAATAAGTAGGGGAGGAAGAGATATGAAAATTGGATTTATCGGATTGGGGATTATGGGGAAACCCATGGTAATGAACTTGCTGAAAGCAGGGCATGAGATACTTGCTTTTGATATTATCAAGGAAAACGTTGACATTGTTGTTAAGGCTGGAGCAAAGGCTGCAGAGAGTCCAGCACAGGTGGCAAAGGATTGTCCTCTTGTCATTACGATGCTTCCCAATTCACCTCATGTAAAGACCGTTGTTATGGGTAAGAATGGAGTCTTGGAAGGTGCCAAGCCTGGCCTTAAGTTGATTGATATGTCCTCAATCGCCCCTTTGGCAAGCCAGGAAATAGCAAAAGCCTGTAAAGAAAAAGGTGTCCGCATGTTGGATGCTCCTGTATCAGGTGGCGAGCCTAAAGCCATGGATGGCACGCTTTCAATCATGTGCGGTGGTGATCAGGATTTGTTCAATGAAGTAAAGCCGGTTCTTGAAATTATGGGTAATTCTGTTGTCCTATGTGGAACAAACGGTGCCGGTAATACGACAAAACTGGCGAATCAGATTATCGTAGCAGGCAATATTGCAGTGTTGGCAGAAGCTTTGACACTTGCCAAGAAAGCCGGGGTAGATCCTCAGACTGTTTTTGAGGCTATCAAAGGTGGTCTGGCTGGTTCCACGGTTATGAATGCTAAAGCCCCGATGATGATTGCCTCAAATTTTAAACCTGGATTCAAGATTGATTTGCATATCAAGGATTTGAATAATGCGATTGATACAGCGCATGGTGTCGGTTCTCCTGTCCCGATAACTGTCATGGTGCAGGAAATGTTTGAGAATCTTCATTTTGAAGGAAAAGGCCAGCACGATCATAGTGGATTGGCTGAATACTATGCGAAGATATCTGGAACGAAAATTGGTGACTGATTAATTCACAGATTGAAAGTAAGGTAGTTGGGCTTTACTTTCAATTTTTTTCTGAAGTTTGAATTTTTTCAAAATTTCACAGGCAAAGATGCACCATCCATTAGAATCTGTAACGGAGATGTCAGTAAACAATGAGATAAAAAATAGGTTTTTATCTCATCTGCCTGGGCAAGGGAAATCAAGGTCGAGCACAGTAAGTTTCTCTCCTCCCTTGTCCCAGTCAAGTGTGCCATTGCATTGGTGACAGTAATAGATGGTCTTTAGGTATTTTTTTTCCAGAAGAACGGGAATGCAATCGGAAAGAAGTCTCACATTCGGATGCAAGTCCTTCATGAAATGATAAAGCCCCTTTGTCCCTTTGCTGGCATTGCAGGAACGGCAGGCCCATATTTGATTATGTATCCCCTGGATATGGTCACAGGTAACGCATCGTTCGTTGATACAGAGGGATTTCGGTACGATATGCTCCCACTGCAGATGGTCTGTCGAACCGCAATAGGCGCAGGCTGGAACTGTCTCTACGAATTGTCTGTCTTCTCTGAGGATGTCAGACCACTTCATCTCATCATCGCGCAACTCACGGAATTTCTTCTTGATAAATCCATAGGCTTCGGTCTTTGACTCGGGACCGAAGACCGACTTGCCGATGATCTTGGCATATTGATAGAAAATAAGCTCCTTGATGGTATGAACTTCACGATCAGGCATGGCTGGTTTTCTCCTTCAAGGCAGTATAACACTGTATGGACACCATAGCAGCAAGGATTTTAGGGAAAGATTCCCATGCCTTGAATGGAGAAGGAATAGAACCAGAAAGCTATCTAACGTTTTTGTAAAGAGTTATGCACCAAGTAAGCCAATCTGGGGTTTATGTGGTGTTTACTGGGTGTTTAAATCCGCGGAACATTTTCTCTTACAAAAAAATCCCACAGAAATCAACTTCCCTTAAGTCGCCAGACAAAAGATGTGAGAAGAAATCCATGGGACGGCCTCAGACTATCACAAAAGGTAGTTGTTGGTATACCGATTCAGGACTTTAAATTTGAAATACATAATATTCAAAGATACCTGCCTGTCAAAAAACATCCCTGGTTTTTCGATAGGCAGAGTGGAGAGACAAGAGGATATTTCTACTTACACCCTTCAAGCTCGCCCGCTTGATAGGTCTCATACACCTTTTTCAGATGTGCGGAGAGTTTCAGGTTCTCTTCATAGTCCACAGGACAATCGATAAGACAAGGGACCTCCTGAGTAAAGGCGTCCTGCAGGATTGGCACCAGCTCTTCAGCTTTTGTCACTTTGTAGCCCTTGGCATGGAAACTCTCGGCCAGAAGGACAAAGTCAGGATTATCAAAATCAACATAGCAACTTCGCCCAAAGTGATCCATCTGCTTCCATTTGATCAGACCGTAGCTCGAATCGTGGAAGATGAGGACGACAATCGCAAGATGGAGACGAACGGCTGTCTCCAGTTCCTGGACATTCATCAAGAATCCTCCGTCGCCGGTTATCGCCAGGACCTTCCGCTTTGGATAGACCAGTTTCGCCGCAATGGCACCGGGCAGGGCAAACCCCATAGCGGCAAATCCATTGGAGATAAGACAGGTGTTAGGACGGTAACAAGGGTACTCTCTGGCCACCCACATCTTATGGGCCCCGACATCGGCTACCGCAATATCTTCCTCCCCCATGATCTTGCGGACATCCTTGAGTATCTTCTGAGGTTTCATTGGAAACGAAAGGTCATCCTTGTAGCATTCTTCATCCGCTGTTGCGGCATCCTTGATCTTCAATGCCCATAAACTGTCCTTGGTTGTCCTGCTCAGCAGATAGGTCAACTCATCAAGTGATTCGGGGATGTACCCCACCACTTGTGTTGTAGTCTGATAATACTTGTTGATATCCGCAGGCATCGAGGCAATATGGATGATTGTGGTGTTGCGTTTGGCGTTCCAGTTATGAGGATCGAATTCGACGATATCATAGCCAATGGCGATAACGGTATCCGCTTGCTCGAGTATGATATTCCCATAATCCTTGAGGGGAATCCCTACCGTGCAACAATAATAAGGATCATCGCAGGATAAGATGCCCTTTGCCATCATTGTATTGATGACGGGAATATGGACTGTCTGGACAAAACGGGCGAGGGCCTCGGCGGCTGAAGCCCTGATTGCACCGTTACCGACCAGTATTACCGGGCGTTTTGCCTTCCTGATAAAATCTGAAGCCTCCAGGATTGAGGTCTTGTCCGCACTCTCCCTGAGAACGATTGGGACACGGGAAAGAGGTACATCGTCATCGCTTACCGGTTTTTTCGCCACATCGACAGGAATGGTGATATGTGTCGCTCCTGGTATTTCATTCTCGGCGTACTTGAAGGCCAGCCTGACTATTTCCTCTTCGGTCTCAGGATTCAGCACTTCCTTGGTCCGTTTGGTAATAGGAGCGAACATACGATTGAGATCAAGGTACTGGTGGGCGGTTATATGCAGTTTATCTGTCGCCACCTGCCCTGTGATCGCGACCAAGGGTGCTCCATCACTATTGGCATCGGTGACTCCCGTTACCAGATTCGTTGCCCCGGGTCCCAAGGTTGACAGGCAGACTCCCGCATGACCGGTGAGCCGCCCATAGGCATCGGCCATGAAAGCGGCACCTTGTTCATGCCTGACCGTTATGAATTGGATCGAGGACTCCTGCAGGGCATCCATGATGTCCAGCACTTCCTCTCCTGGAATTCCGAAAATATACTTCACTCCTTCCTTTTCCAGGCACTTCACCAACAATTGAGCTACATTCATGTATATATTCCTCTTTGCATATTGCATCAGGTCATGTTTGACCAATAGTTTTTCTCACTGCCAAAAAAAGAAGGCAAGCTTTTCTTGCTTCCTTCAAGTAGAAGCATAATAAGCATCCAGGACTTGGACAATATCAGAAACATTTTTTTGCAAGGTTTTATTCAGTTCTTGCTTGTGGATAGCTTCCTCCAATAGTTCTCGGGCCTTGGGTTGGAGGGGGTGATTGATTCCCGCTTGCTTTTTTCATTGCATACGTGCATAGCAAGAAACATCTAAGGATGAAGAAGTTTTTTATTCAATGAAACCTTTCATCCTAAGATAACTTTTTATGACTTCTGCACATTCCTTACTTCCTCCGACCCGTTCACTGTTCAGCGTCATGTCATAATTCACCGGATTGGTCCAATAGTTGCCATTGGTATAGAACTTATAGTAATCGGCGCGATACTTATCAGTCTTGGTGATGAGCTCATCGGCCTTCTCCGCACTGATTTGCATCTTGTCCATTATCCGGGACCGACAATAAGGGCGAGGAGCCTCGATGTAGATGCTCATCACGTTTTCTTTGTCCCTCAGGATGTAATCCGCACACTTTCCGACAATTATGCAGGATTCCGCCTTTGCCAAACCAAGAATAATCTTTTTCTGAAATTCATATAAATGGATATCGGAGATGAATGCATGCTCTTCAGGGAAGGGTTTGAGCAAGTCAGGGATCTCCTTGATCTTGTTTATCAGATAGCCTCCCCGAAGTTTTTCATCAACCTTGAGAAACTCCTCCTCGCCATACCCACTCATCTGTGATGCCAAGGTCAGGATTCTCTTGTCGTAACAGTTGATGTTCAGCTCACTGGCAAGCAGTGTGGCAATATCCTTGCCACCGGATCCAAATCCGCGTGCGATGGTTATCGTGTAGTTTGTCATTTTCATCTCTCCTCTTCATGGGCTTCCAAGAGTATACGACGAAGGAATCCGGGATTTGAACTGAAAGGACCGAAAATATTTCTTATATCAAGAAGGTTGCAGGAATATCTTCTTTTTTCATCTACCAAAAGAAGACTTTTCCCCTCTTGCTTCCCAAGGAAGGCACCTTCTATAATGTGGGTATGATTTCCCAAGAACTACTGATTTCGTTTTGCAGATTCCTCAGCGAATTTCTCGGTCCTTCAAGTGAGGTGGTGCTCCATGACGCCCGGACAGGAACCATTCTCTGGATCAATGAGAATCCGCTTTCCCATCGGACTGTCGGTGAGGTGAACTCAACCACCATCCTTTCCCTTCTTGACGCACGTTG
>JBAXZS010000164.1:0-5932 GCA_041670175.1 Sphaerochaetaceae bacterium
CATCACGGATGATGCGTTCCTGCCAGTCGATAAGCTCGAAGCTCTTTCCAGCCCAAGTTCCCTTGGTATGCCTAAGACTTTCAATGAAAGCCACAGCATAATCCGCGGAGGCCTTGCTGTAGATGGAGTCCTTTGTCATGAAAGGCGTTGGCTTGTAGCCCTTGAGTTTTCTCATCATAGTTCCTTCAACGCTTCCTCGATTGCCTTGATGTACTCCTCAGATGCATCAGCATAACCGCCGAGGCGGATGCTGTATCCGATAAGCCTCAGAAGGTTCCTGTTATAGGAAGCCAACACCAGAGAAAGCTCTGCAGACTGTGTTTCTGTGAGACTTGAGGTATCCATCTGTGGGATGGGCTCCAGTACAGGTTTGACAATCGGAGCCGAGACGACAGGGATGGAAACAGGAGTCTCTTGCACTGGTGTATTTGAAGTGGTGCTACAGCCTGTTGAAGATATCAACAAGAGTATTGCCAGTATCAATGCCAGAAGCAACCTTATCCTTTTCACCCTCATACTCCTTGATTCTCTGAAGCCCCTCTTTCTCGACAGCGGCGGCCTTCTCATCGGCTTTTGCAACGCTGGTATGGGCGGTCTTCTGTGAATCAACAATCTTCTTCTCGGCTTCCAGCTTCTTAGTCACGGTGGACACCTCGGCCTTGAGCTCTGTGTTCTCCGTCTTGCTTTTCTCCAACTTTCTGCCTTGCAACAGGCTCCGGACAAGAAAAAGGAGCGCCGAAGCGCCCCCGAGTCCCGTCAGGATCTTCAGTATCAGGTTTTCCAATCAAATCTCCTTCTTGAGCAGTACCGCCGGAGCCATCGCGTTCTCGCCGGTCACCCAGTCCTTGAGGCCGTTGGCGACCATCACCATGCCCTGCATCCTGTAGCCCATCTTCTGGAAGGCCATCAACACCTCGGTGAGTCCCGAGAAGGTGCTCGAGATGGTGAAGCCGTCGATGCCGTTCTCTTCAAGGGCGGTGGCGATCGGCTCTATGTCCCTGTCCCAGATGCATTCTTGAAAATCGATCAGCTCGTTTCCGCTTCTCTGCGCCTTGCAGTAGGCGCTTAGCAGCGTCCAGTTGTAAGTGTTAAAATCCTTGTTCTCAAGCGCCTTGTCGTAAGTCTCAATCCTTGTCATCTTCGTGTCTCCTTCGCTTGGGTTCTCTTCCTTCGCATGTGTACATTCGCTCTTTTCGAAGATAATAGCAAGTTGTTATGTAGAATATAATTAACTATATCTGAGTTAGTTTTACGCTGTCTCTGAGGGCTTTGCCGAGCTTCATGATGTCGAACCCGAAGTCCCTGTATCCGACGGCGCAAGTGTCGATGTAGCTCTCGGTCGGGCACCCGGGTTTTCTGTCCTCGTGCATGATGTACACGAAGGCGTGGACGGTCTTTCCTGTAGACTTCATCATGACGTCCATCTCCTTCTTGTAGTAGAAGGTCGGATACCCCTCGTAGCGGTCAAGCCGGATTTCGTCTTCCTTGCTCACTTCCCATATCGCCACCGGAACGGATGCTCTTGGGTGTTCCTCTATGGTGAGGTACGCTCCGGTGAGGCTTCCCTTGAAAAGGAGCCTCCATCCGACAAGCGACGCCACTCCGACAGCCTTGGCGTCCGGGCAGCGGTATCGCATCTGGTTCTTATTAAGGTTCGACCCGTAGGCCAGGTAGTATTTCTTTTCCATTTTCATCATCTCCTACCGCCGAAAGACCGCCGAAGCAGCCTGCCGGCCTCTAATTCCTTCAGGCAGGTCTTCCGCTTCTGAAGGCGGCGTCGCCTGAAAGGCTTCTTGTCAGAATCTCGCGGGCTGTTGCGAACTCCTCTCCGATGAACCCGAGGCGAAGCAGCCAGGTGCGCATCGCGTACTTGGGGTTCTCATTCTGCTGTGGCTTGGCGCTCGCCTTGCTGATGTCCTTGGCCATCTGGCTGAGGGCGAGGCAAAGCTGGATGTAGCTCTTCAGCTGTCCGGCGTGGATGCCGTTCTTCTTCGTGCCGGAAGGGTTGTCGAACTGGAAAAGCCTGAACTCGATGGTGCCCTTGGTGAAGGTGGCGTGAAGGTTCAGCACATGATACCGTGAGGAATTATAATGGTTATCCCTTCCGTATTCGTTGCCTCTGTACCAAATGCTCGCGAGCTCATCCATGTCTCCGGTTTCCTTCGGTTGATGGCCTTGAGGAAATCCGGGTCGACCGTCCTGCAGTACCTGTCGATGCGGTAGCGGTCGATGTTCAACGCCTCGATCAGAAGGCTCTCGTGGCTGGCCATGATGTTGGCGAGGTTCCTGAGCGTCTTGGCGTCATGTCCGTCCGCCCCAATATGGCAGTGGACTCCAGCCCCGACAGCCGGGCAGCTGACAGCCCCCGCTTTTCTGAGGAGCCTTGCGATCTCCTGCAATGTGGCGATATCCTCATAGTGCAGGACCGGTGTTACGAGCTCGGTTTTTTCTGCTTCCGGCCCTGCGATGCTCACGTCCTTCTGGAACTTCCAGACCCTGCCGTCGGTGTCCTTGCAGGCCCATGCGCAGTAGCCGTACTCTCTGGAGGCTTCGTAAGCCTCTGTTCCAAAGTAGGAGGACACCACCTCGGCTGCCTTCTGTCTTGTGATGTGGTTCATCTCGATCTCGACCCCGATGGTCTGGGTCTTCATTCTCTCAGCTTGTACCTTCGCCTTGTCTGCCATGTCCGTGTTCTCCTCTGCATCAGGTGTGTTCCTGTTTGCATGTGTACATTCGCTCTTTCGGCAGACTATAGCAAGTAAATAAATGTTTATATACAAATGAAATATCACTATTTTTCAAGGCGAAAACCATCGATTCCAGGAATCAGTTTCAGGTTGCTTCCTGTATCCCACGAGACTTCCAGATCGCCCATGCTGTCAATGCCTTGGACGGTTCCAAGCGTTCCCTCTGGAGGGCTCTGTACATCATCCATGTGAAGCAGTCTTACTCGGCTTCCGGCAGGATATCGCATCCTTAAACGCTCCAGCTCCTTATCGCTCGGTATCCGCATCGCTTGCCTCCTTCTTCTGCCTGAAGGCCGAAGAGCCCTTGGTGAAGTTGCGCATCAGGATCTTCCGGTCCTCCTTGTACTCGTCGCCTATGTAGTCGAGCCGGAGAAGCCAGCAACGGAAAGCGTAGGATTCGTTGGGCACCGTCTTCGCCGGGCCGCTGTTGACCCGGCGTGTCTTTTTGGCAAGGGCCAACAGCTTGGTGACGAAGCGCATGAAGACCATCGATTCCTTCTCGTCGCCGGTGAGGGTGAACCAAGGGAAACCGAGGTTTCCATCCTCCTCGATGATTGTGATGTTCTCTGTGAGAAAAGCTTTCTTCAGAACGACGGCCTTCTTTTCGACAATCAGCTTCAGGTTCTCGACCTGGGCGTCGGTCATTGAACCTCTAGGCACCTTGACGACCAGTTCGTTTGTTTCCATCTTTGTCCTCCGATATGTTGGTTTCCTTTCGGTAGTACATCTATCCCTCTATTGGGGAACAATAGCAAGTCAATTCAATGTAATAGGATGCCATCAGATTTTCTTTTCTATGAGTCTCTTCAGGAGTGGTTTCCACACCTGCATGCAGGCCGGAAGCTGGAGGATGTATATGGCGACCGTGAACAGCACGATGAGCCATGGACTGAACCTGAGCTCATCAGGGAAAGCCGAGCTGTCGAAGACAAGGAAATACACCACACCGAAGACCACTGACAACCCGAAGGCCATCAGTCGGTTCTCGATGTCGCTCGCCTTGTCCTTACGGATGAACTTCTTATACAGTTCCATGACCAAGCCAATGAAAAACGCGAAAGCCAGAAGTACCAATATCAAAATCATTTCTTCTTTCCTTTATTCTCGAGAAGCGAGATGAAGTACTGGTCCATCTTCTTCTCCTGTTCCTCGCTCTCACCGTTGATTTCGTGTGTCCGGAGTGCCTTGAAGATGACGCGATCATTCTCCAAAGCCATCACAAGGCCCTCCTGGACAATCTCCAGCTTGTCGCTGATGCGGTCGAGCGTCTTGCTCTTCTCGTCAATCCCGTCGGCTTTCTTTGCATGGCGGTTAAGAAGCCATATCACTATGCCACCGGAGCCGAAAAGACACACGGCGACTGTTGTTATAAACGTAGGAGTATCCATCACTGGTCCTCCTCAGGCTTGGGCAGTTCATCATAGGAATACACAAGACCGCCTCGGAGAACCGAGACCTTGTCCGAAGACCCTACCTGCTCGATGAATCGCTTGATTATCACATCGCAGTACTTCTCATCCAGCTCGATGGTGCTGCATGACCTGTCAGTCTGCTCGCATGCAATCAGCGTGCTTCCGCTGCCGCCAAATGGATCGAGAACCAGCGTGTTGCTCATGGATGAGTTCATGATAGGATAGGCAATGAGGGCAATCGGCTTCATGGTCGGATGGTCGCTGTTCTTCTTGGGCTTGTCGAACTCCCAGATTGTGGTTTCCTTTCGTCCTGTGTACCACTGGTGTGTCCCCTTCTTCTTCCATCCGAACAGCACGGGTTCATGTTGCCACTGGTATGGAGAGCGTCCAAGCACCAGCGACTGCTTCTTCCAGATGCAGGTTCCGGATAAGTAGAACCCGGCTTCTGAGAAAGCCTTGCGGAAGTTCAGCCCCTCGGTGTCTGCATGAAACACATAGATGGATGCATCATCAGCCATGGCAGCTTCCATGTTTATGAAGGAGTCCAGAAGGAACTGATGGAACGTATCGTCCTTGAGGTTGTCGTTCTTGATCTTTCCGGCTGCTCCCTTGTAGTCCACATTATACGGCGGGTCAGTGACGACCAGGTTCGCCTTTGCTCCATTCATCAGAAGACCGAAGGTCTCAGCCTTTGTGCTGTCACCGCACACCAGGCGATGACGTCCAAGACTCCAGAGATCACCTAGCCTTGAGATCGCCGGCTTCTGAAGCTCTGCATCCACATCAAAATCGTCGTCCTTGATCCTGTCCTTCATGGAGCCCTTGAAGAGATCGTCTATCTCGGCTGGCTCGAATCCAGTCAGGGATATGTCGAAGTCAGCTCCCTGCAGATCCGTGATGAGCAGGGCAAGTTTCTCCTTGTCCCACTCGCCCGAGATCTTGTTGAGGGCGATGTTGAGAGCCTTCTCCTTATCATCATCCAACTCGACCACAACGCATTCCAGCTCGGTCAGCCATAGCTCCTTGAGAACCTTGATTCTTTGGTGGCCACCGACTACACGTCCTGTGGCTTTATTCCAGATTACAGGCTCAACATACCCGAACTGCTCGACTGAGCACTTGAGCTTCTCATACTCCGGATCCCCGGGCTTGAGGTCCTTACGGGGATTGTAGTCCGCAGGGATAAGAGCATCTATCTTGATTGTTTCAATCTTCATTTCATTCCTCACACCAATCCCCATTCGGCGAACTTCTCAAAACCGCCAATGTCGGTGATGAACTTTCGGGCGATTTCAACTATCTCAGAATAAGGCCGTCCATCAACCTCGCTATCACCGATGGCACAGCTGAGCTTGATGTTCCGATATTCACTCTGAGCTTTGAGCCATGCGTAGATATTCACAGACACATCAGCCTTTGAGAGATCCTTTCCGTGGAGCCCACCCCCTGTGACAGAGTCAGCCATGTCAGAACCGAGCTTACGGTTGGTCGCCCCAGTATCCACATCGGTGCCACCGGTCCAGGGTCCCAGCGGGTTGATATCAGCATTCTGGAAATGGGGTCTGAGATCACTTTCCGAGGCATGGCTCTGGCAGATGATCAGATGCAGGCCGTCCAGGATGTATTTCCCGTCGTATGAGTGCCACCGGTATATGTACCTGGCGATTGAGGAAAGCTCCTTCTGTTCGACTGTGACTGGAACGCCCTTGAAGATGCCGTTGTCCCCGCATCTGAACCCTTCCTTCTGGTTATCAGAAAGATGCCCATCCTGAG
>JBAXZS010000165.1:0-5923 GCA_041670175.1 Sphaerochaetaceae bacterium
GATGAAGTAACAATGAAAACAAAAACCGAGGTCAATCCAGGAAGATGCCTGCTCTTTTGCTGCATCGCATCAAGGATAATTCGTTGATGAAATCTGCAAGAACTAAGGGGATTTTTTTCGTTGATGAGTCAAATTGAATAGTTAATAATATTAATTATTAATTAGTACTTGATATTATTAATAATGCATGGTATAATCAATTCAGGTAATGAAAGAAAAGGAGAGAAAGGAAATGAATACTATGGAAGAGAATAAAGACAATGGGTTGAGAATGCCCCTGATTGGGGACAAGGCGCCGGCATTCCATGCGATCACAACTCAGGGTGAGATTGATTTTCCCGCTGATTATACAGGAAAATGGGTGATTCTTTTTTCACATCCTGCAGATTTCACTCCAGTGTGCAGCACGGAGTTCATGACTTTTGCCTCGATGGCTAATGAGTTCAAGGCAATCAATACCGAATTGGTCGGACTTTCCGTCGATTCGCTGTATGCTCATATCGCTTGGTTAAGGAAATTGCAGGAATTGGAGTGGAATGGTCACAAACATGTGGAAGTGAAATTTCCTCTGATCGAGGATATCAAGATGGATATTGCCAGAAAATATGGCATGATTCAATCACAGTCGACAACACAGGCGGTAAGAGCCGTATTTGTCGTTGATCCTGAGGGAGTGGTCAGGACCATTCTGTACTATCCTGCTTCCACCGGACGCAATATGGACGAGATCAAGAGGATTGTCCTGGCCTTGCAGAAGGCTGATGCGGAACATGTGGCGACTCCAGCCAACTGGAAACCCGGTGACGATCTTATCGTTCCGACACCAGGTTCCTGCGGAACCGCCAAGAAGCAGATGGAAACCCAAGGTGATGATCATTATTGTCTTGATTGGTTCCTTTGCTTCAGGAAAGACAAGAACAAGTAGGATTTGGTGGAATAAAAGCAGAAGCCGGTTCCTTATTGGGGAATCGGCTTCTTTGTATGGTTGGCAAAGAAAAAGATGATTGCTAGCCGATTTTTTTTACAATGGTCCTGTAGAAATCCACCCCAGCAGGTAGGACTTTTACGTCGATATTCTCGTCAACCCCATGGATTGACAGATATTGTTGCTTGTTAATCTCGAGCGGAGCGAAGCGGATGGCGTTCGGACAGACAGGGGTGTAGAACCTGGCATCTGTGCCACCGGTCATTGCATAAGGGCAGGGGATGACTTTGGGGAATAATTCCTTGATGGTATCCTCGACCATCTTGTATTGAGTGGTGGTGATATCAACCATGGGACATGGCTCCGTTGCGTTGATTATTTCAATCTCGATGTCATGTCTTGCAGCAATTTCCCCAAGGATATGCTTGGTTTTTTCCACACCTTCGTGATGAATGAAACGGATATTTCCAGTCACAAATGCTTCCTGGGGAAGTACATTGAGGCCATCGGAACCTTGGGCGGTGGTGAAAGCGATGGTTGTGCTGATCATTGCAGCCCCTGCCGGATTCGCCTTGGGGAGTAATTTCTCCAGCAAGGGACTGAAACCCTTAGCATGACGGAAGATAAAACCAAGTATTCCGTGCATTGTCGGACCCATGCGGCGGAACATCTCCAAAGTGATGGGGTTCATCTTTGCGGTGAATGGATTCTTCCTTTCAATATCATTCATAAAGGCACCGAGACGAGGGAGAGGAGTGTTCTTCCCCGGTGTGGAGGCATGCCCCCCTTTGCCATGGGCAAGGAACTTGAAGTTGCCAGTACCTTTCTCGAGACATCCCATCATGGCAAAACGGGCTTTTGCCCCGCTGAGAGGTTCATAGGTAATCATACCTCCCTCATCGAGGAGCAATTGCAGATGTATGTTCTGTTTCTGCAAATATTCGGAAGTGGACCGTGCCCCTGGTCCGAGGATTTCCTCTCCACAAGAGGAAGCGATGTAGACATCGACCTTGTTCTGGTAGTTTTCGGCGATAAGCTCGTCAACAGCTTGGAAGATACAGAACAAAGAACCCTTTGTGTCCACGGTTCCCCTGCCCCAGATCGCTCCGTTCTCATCAATATCCCCTGAGAATGGGGGATGCTTCCAGTCTTTCGCATTGGCTGCGACGACATCCTGATGGCTCATCAGCAGAATGGGTTCACCTTGGGGATTGGAAGATTTCCATTTGAACAATAACGAACCGTCGAAATCATGGATCTCGCAAGTTGCGAACACATGAGGGAACAGGTCTTTCAAGACCTCATGGAAACGGTCGAACTTTTCTTTTTGGACAACGTCCTTGATGGATACCGTCTCGCATTGAATCATTTTCTGTAATTTCAGCGCATAGGTTTTTTCACGTTTTTCCATAAAAGCTTCTCCTTTACAACCAATTTTTCTTGAACATCAGATAGGCAAGTCCGATTGCGATGGCTCCATTGGCAATC
The DNA here is from genome assembly GCA_041670175.1 of Sphaerochaetaceae bacterium. Lineage (GTDB taxonomy): Bacteria > Spirochaetota > Spirochaetia > Sphaerochaetales > Sphaerochaetaceae > JBAXZS01. Next base: position 2,414 of record JBAXZS010000165.1, read on the forward strand.
AGCAAAGTGCTTGTCTGGGTAATCATCGAGGGTATCAGTACACAAAGCACCACCATGAAAGCCAGCGGAAAGACCGCGAGTTTTACATTTTTCTTAAAATACTGCATGGACAAAGCACCGAACAGAGCTGGCAGCAGGTTGTCGAAAGCAGGCTTCATCACAGGATTCTCCAACACCGGGGTGAGGGGAATAAGCAGAAGGACTCCGAGAAAAATAACCAACATGGTGATTAGGGAAGAAGTGGCGACGGAAAGCGTCGAGATAATCTCGTCCTCAGGGGTCCCTATCTCGCTTTTTGCGATATCCCTGGCGGAGAAAGCGCAAGGTATCTTGAGGTTGGTGATATTTCCGGTAATGAATGCGAGATAACAGGCTCCTGGTCCAAGCATGGGCACATAAATCAGGAATTCGACTATGGAGGAAGGTATATAGATGATAAGGACCTTGACCAAAGCCGGCCATAAACCTTGGAGATTGAAATGTGCACCAGAGACAAGAGCAAACAGGAAAGGAGCTGCCAACAGCATCAAAAGCCCAAGGGAAAGGCCTATTCTTCCTGTAGTGTGGATATCTTCCAAATAAATGTTGTAGTCAAACGACTTGTCTTTCATTGGTGTCTCCTATAGTGATATGAGAATGGCGCCTGCCATTCCAAGAATCATACTTCCTGCAAGGGAGAAATTCTCCAATACGGTGAAGCCCTTTTGGGTGGCGAGGTATTCAAAGATTTCCATGGCAATCGCAGAGATGATTGCGGTGTAGACAGGAAGCATGTGCTTATACACAATTGCCTGGGCGATATAACTGCCGAGGAAGGTGGCGCAGAGGCCGATGAACATGGCGACCATGGCAAAGGAAGAGAAACTTTTTGTTTTTTTCGTTGAGGTCGAGGCAGCTGGCTTGTGTTGAAGGGCATGGGAGTATTTTTTCAGTACGGTGATGGAGAGCAGACACCCCAAGCTGATGCCGATGGTCATGACCAGCATGATGGTCACCAGGTCGTTCATGGAAAGTATCGCCGAGTCAAGTTTCTTTCCCATGTTTTCAGCGGCAATTTGGGCGACAGTGGCTTCATATTGCAGGTTCCCTATTACTGATAAACGGAGCCATGACATCGGGATACCAAGACTTCCAGAGAGTGCGATGACTCCAAGCAGAATCGAGACCGAGGGAAGTACCGTGAACGTCGCCGATGACGTGATGGCGCGTTTAAGCACCTGCTTTGACATTCCAAGTTTAATTCCCGCACGGTAGCTTTTTATCATGAATACGACACAAAGCCCTGCGACAAACAGCAGGATTACTCCGACAATCAGATACAACAATGGTGCATTTGCTTTTGCGAGATATGTCTGCATTTGGATTCTCCTAATGATACAGGGGAGTATACCAGCAAATGCATATGGGTGCATCAGATTACGGAAAAAAAACAAAAATTATCCATGAAAACAAAGAAACTTCCAAGTAATGAGAGACATTGTGTTTTATATACTTACCAGAAAAAATCCTAATCCTGTTGCTTGACAACCGAAGCTGTCATTCACATCATAATGGCCATGGACAAACAAGAAGCTTTCAAGATGAAACTAAAAAATGGAGCAAAAGAAGAATATAAGAGACGTCATGCAGCTCTTTGGCCCGAGGTCAAGGCATTGCTCAAGGCAAAGGGAATCAGTGATTACGCAATATTCCTTGATGAGGAGACAAACACTCTTTTCGCTTTTCAGCACACCAGTGGAGGTACAGGTTCACAGAATATCGGAGGAGAGGAAATCATGCGCAAATGGTGGCATTACATGAATGATCTTATGGAGACAAATCCTGATGAGTCTCCTGTTTCCATTCCCTTGGAAAAGATGTTTTATCTTCCTTGAAGATTACGTAGCTCCATGGGGGATATCCCATAGCATTTCTTAAAAGTCCTGCAGAAATGCTGGGCGCTTCCATACCCGATTCTTTGTGCAATCTGCGTGCAGGTCATTGGTATCTCTGAAGACAGGCAGGCAAGTGCCACTTCCATTTTTTTTCTCAGAAGGAGATCGGAGAAAGTGGTTCCCGTGGAATCATGGATCAAAGCAGAAAGATACGTCGGGCTAAGATTGAACGCATCGGCAAGGGAGGAAAGTGTAACTTCCCGTGGATTCTCATTGATATAATGGAGAATTGCCGCCAATCGGTTGCTCTTTTCCCCTTGTGAGACAAAATGAAAATGTGTTTCATCCAGCAGAAAGAGACGAGCGATGAATTGTTGCAACAACGTTATCGCCAAGAGATTCGAACGCCGACCTTCCTCGGCCAGTTCGGCGACACAGGGGAAAACATTCTCAGCCTTCTGTACCAACAGGCAGGGGGCTATCGGGCTTTCCTCAAGGATTGAGGAGAAGAATTGAGAAAGCGAGGAGGAACCCTCGCAGAACATCTTAAGTATCTTTTCCAATGAGTCGTGCCGCACGAGGATATTCAGGATGATACTTTGCTCGTCAAATACTGAAATCGCATGATAGCTTTGGGGAGCGATAATCAGGATGTCACCTTTTTCCATGGAAAAATTCCTGCCATGGACTTCCTGTGAACAGGAACCGTTCAGTACTACCGCCATCTCCAAGAATACATGGTCATGCAGATAAGAGGGAAGGAAGCGGGCATGTTTCTCCACCTTGATGTCCCTCTTCTCATCTGAGGGGAAATAAATATCCTCGCCGAGAGTGACATCCAGAAAAGAGGCCCCTTCATGGCCGATAAAGGAAGGGAACTTAGGAAGATTGCCTTCTTTCCAAAGTTTCTCATAATTCCTTTCTTCTTCAGTAAGAACCAATAATTTCTCAATAAAACGGGAGTAGTTCATAGATTAATCATATAATAATCGTAAAAAAAATCAATATTGAATGTAACAAAACGCAATTGCAAACTCCAGGAACCTCTAGGATAATTATTCTTACAGGAGTTGCTGATGAGGGAACATCTGACAATTGATATTGGAGCCTCAAGTGGCAAGATGCTCATAGGTTCTCTTCGTGAAGGAAAACTTGTCACCTCGGTCATCCATCGCTTCCCCAACAAATTGGTATCCCAAGGAGGGCACCTCTGTTGGGATGTTGAAGCGTTGTTCTCCCAGATTCTTGAAGGTCTTGGCAAAGCAAAGGAGCAGGGTCGCGATATCCAGACCATCGCCATTGACACATGGGGAGTGGATTTTGTCCTGCTCGATAAGCAGGGACTAATGATTGGTTCTCCCGTGAGCTACCGGGACAAAAGGACTGAAGCCGTCATTTGTCCGATTGGACAAGAGGAGCTGTACAGGCGTACGGGTATACAGAAGATGAGCTTCAATACCCTCTACCAGCTTCTGGCGCTTAGACAGGAAGATCCTTCCTCGTTGGAAAAGGACTCTCATCTGCTGATGATTCCGGATTATCTTTCTTACCGGTTGACCGGCTGTATGCATCAGGAATACACAAATGCGACCACGACCAATCTGGTTGACGCTGAAAAACGTGATTGGGACAGGGA
>JBAXZS010000166.1:0-5885 GCA_041670175.1 Sphaerochaetaceae bacterium
AGTCCGCAGAGCTCATCGATGGTGAAAAGCACTTTCTCCATGTAGAGCTTGGGCTCGACCTCACAGCAAATGCCCCATCCGTGGGAACAAACCGCATGAATAAAAGCATCGTCCGCACCGATTTCCTTCAGTAGCTGAGGAGCCACCTTGCAATGCTGCTCTGGGTATTTCTCCCAATCAATGTCATGAAGCAATCCCACCAGACCCCAATATTCAATGTCTTCCCCTTTTTCCTTTGCAAAACGGCGCATCACCGCCTCAACACAATATGCATGATGGATCAGGCTTTCATTCTGATTGTATTTCTTAAGCAGAGACACGGCTTCTTCTCTTGTAAACATTTTGTACTCCATTTTCTTGAATATAGGGTTTTTCGCTCTTGTTGCAAAGGTTTTTCCTTTCTTTTATTTTCTTGGCATGATATCATCGTCCCGACGAAAGGAGATGAACATGCAATTGGCTGATGCCAAACCCGACCCTCTGTCTACTATGATTGCCGGCGTTCTCCTTTTCGAGAGCGCCTGACTCGTTTTTCCAGGAGCAAATTATGATTACCATTCATGAGAATTATGGTGATAGTGTTGACGGTCTGAACACTTACTGCTGGGTTGATGCCCGCAATGTGAGCAATGAGGACATGGCCCAATTACAGAGACAATACAACATCTCCAGTGACCTGATCGCAGATATCATGGATCAGGATGAACAGTCGCGTATCGAGAAAGAGGATGAGTATGTCGACTTGATTCTCCGTCTTCCCATCTTGGATGAGCGAAGGAAAAGTGGCAGTCAGAACGAAGTGCCTCTTGGCATTGTCCTTTTGCCCAAGATGGTGATTACCATTTGCCAAAGTGAGAGCATGGTGCTTGAGGACTTTGCCAAGAACCGGTTCCGTCATTATCCCGTGCAGTCCAAGGAAGGATTCGTCATCTCCTTGATGGGCCGTTCCGCAGTCGTGTTCATCAGGTTGCTCAAGTCCCTCAACAGGGAGAAGGACCTGGTGGAGAAGGAATTGCACCGATCCATCATGAACTATGAATTGTTGAAGCTTTTGCAGATTCAGAAGTCCCTTGTGTACCTGACCACGAGTCTTACCACCAATGAAGCCTTGCTTGAGAGGCTCAACAAGACCACGATATTCAAGCTTAACGGCACAGAGGAACAGGATTTTCTTGAAGACACCATCACGGATAATAGGCAGGCTATCGAGATGGCGAATATCTACACATCGATTCTTACCGGGACCATGGATTGCTTTGCCAGTGTGATCAGCAACAATATGAACGTGATCATGAAGCGCTTGACCATCATTTCAATAAGTTTCATGTTCCCTACGTTCATTGTGAGTTTCTGGGGAATGAACATCAAGCTTCCCTTCATGCAGTTGAAATGGGCATGGGTGCTGATGGTGGCTATCTGCGCCATCGCCGCCTTGGTTGGTATCTTGTTTCTTTCCGACTGGCAGAATGCCAGGTTGATAGCCATGGCGACTGAAGGGAAGCCCAATAAAAAAAGAAAACAGGGAAGGAAAAACGAAGATGAACAGCGAGAGGGATGAAATATGCCATTGTTTAGGCTCTACCTTCATAGGGGAGAGCCTGAAGCAATTGTCACAGCTTTATGATCAGATAGAAGAAGAGACAAGCGTCTTCTGTGAGAAATATCAAATCCATTGCCAGGATGGGTGCGGAACCTGCTGTGAGCATTTCATGCCGGACATCACGGTTCTTGAAGCTCGTATGGTCGCCGCTTATCTGGTCCTGGTGAAGAAGGATCTGCTTTTGATTGACAAGGTGCAAAACAGTGATCAGCCCTTCTGCCCTTTGTACGAGGGGAACAATCCTCACCATTGCACTGTCTATGCGGCAAGGCCTCTTGTCTGCAGGCTCTTTGGAGCTTGCGCCTCAAGGAATAAAAACGGCATCGCTGAATTTAGACGATGTCGTTTCAACGAGGGGGAGACCATGCCTGAGCATTTGATATTTTCTCCTGAGGTGAGGGGCATGGATGATTATGGTATCCAGTTGCGCTCGCTTGAGACAGGGACCGACCAGGTGGCTGACCTTGATGAGGCGGTGTCAAACTCTCTGGGCGAGGTCCGGATGATCTGCTCCTTCATCGACAATGACGACAATAACGATGACGACACTTTGACACCGAACCCCTTGGCAAGCTGATTATTTCAGTACTCTGAGGATATAACCTTTGAGATACTCGGATTCCGGGAATGAGATGCGAATCGGATGGTCGCTTCCTGCCCCCAGTGTTCTGAGTATCTGTAATTCCACCTTGCTGTCCTGGGCGCTCCAGGCCAGGATGGTCCTGAACATCTCAGCCGTGACAGCTCCTGAGCAACTGAATGTCGCGATGATCCCTCCGTTCCTGATCTTTTGCATTGCGAGCCGGTTGAGGTCTTTGTAGGCCTTCGCCGCATTCTCTGCCTGGCTCTTGGTCTGGGCAAGCTTTGGAGGGTCGAGGATCATCAGGTCGTACTTGTTATTGGTGATCTGCCGCATTTCCTCGAAGATGTCGCACACTTTTGTGGTGACCTTTTCCCTGCTTCCTTGGGGAATGGTCCCCGCATCCTGGTTGATGTGCACATGATACAGCAACTGGTGCAAGGCATCATCGCTGCTGTCAAGGCAGTCGATACTCTTGGCACCACTTCGTAGCGCATGCAAGGTGAAGGCTCCCGTATAGCAAAAGCCATCAAGCACCGTGGCGTTTTTACAATAGGGTTCAATGGCGACCCTGTTTTCCCTTTGGTCGCAATAGAAACCGCTTTTCTGCCCCATGCCGGGTATGGTCTCAAAAAGAAGGTTGTCCTCTCGGAAACGGACCGCTGGAAGTTTTCCCGCAGGGGTGAAATAGGCCCCGTCCTTCCAGAAGAGCGCTGCCTGGGGTATGGACTCCACACTGGTGTAGGAGCTATCGGTGGTGATGACAATCAAGGAAGGATGGAGCATACTGTTGATGGTCTTGACCAACAGTTCCTTTTTCATCCAGGCGATGTGGCTGGAAATGATGATCCTGACCATCGTGCCATAGACATCGGCTACAATGCCGGGAAGCATGTCAGCTTCTGAGAAGATGATTCGGAAGGTGGTGCTTGGACTTGTCTTGTCCGAGAAGAAAGGAGCTCTTCTTTGTACGGCATTCCTCATGGTCCTGACCCACCAGGCATCGTCAATGACATCCTTCTCGTCCCATGAGAGCAAATGAAGAACGATATGGCTTTTGGAATCATACCATCCCCAGGCGATGAAACGTCCTTCGGCGGTGACGACCCTACAAACTCCATCCTCGATTTCCACCGGTGATGATATTGCCTTGGAGAAAACCCATGGGTGGTGGCGCAGCAGCTGCTTCTCCTTGCCACTGGTAATAGTAATATTTTGCATGGCTTTACTATAGCAGAAGTGCGTGTTCTCGGGAACAGGCACCCCTTGAGCCTTGTTGTGAGCCATGTCATACTGTCCCCATGCAACAGGAGAAAGTGAAAGCGGTGCTCTTTGACCTGGACGGTACACTGGTGAACACCATCGATGATATAGTTTCGGCTATTAACAAAGCCTTGGTTGAAGAACAAATTGAAGGTATTGATAGCTCAATTGGCAAGTCAGTGGTAGGTAATGGACTACGTAATGCACTAAATAAGACATTGTTACTACGAGGTGATTCAGTTTCACCTCAAAGGCTGGAGCAACTTTACCAGGTTCTGCTTTCTTACTACAAAGACCATCCTGTCATCTTTAGCAAACCCTACGAAGGAATTACGGAAATGCTTGAGGATCTTCGCGTTAGTAACATTGTCTTGGGGGTGTTCTCGAATAAAGCGGATGAGCTGGTGCAAAAGATACTTTCGGTTTTGTTCCCTTCCCATCCATTCAGGTTTATCCTGGGCTTGCGCGAGGGATTGCCACGCAAGCCCGACCCGATGGGTGTCTCTCTGTTCTGCCAAGAGACCGGGGTGGCGCCAAAGGAAACACTCTACGTAGGGGATAGCGAGGTTGATTACCAATTGGCGATCAATAGCCATTGCCAGGTCGCCCTGGTCACCTGGGGGTTCCGTTCTGAGAGCCAATTAAGAAAATTGGATGAAGGAATCATCTGTGATACAATTGTACAATTAAAGAGGCGAATCCATGCAGTATGACGAGCAAGAATTACAACAAAAGGCCCTGGCCTATATCCACTCCGAGAGGACTGAGGCTTTTCGAGCGGAGGTGCGACTCAGCCTTGAGAGGAAAGATTGGGCTGACCTTTATGACCGGTTCTCTACCAGCTTGAGCTTTGGGACTGCCGGGATGAGAGGGCTCATCGGGGGAGGGACCAACAGGATCAACACCTTCATGGTGGAGAAAGTGACCCAGGGGTTGGCTCGGTATCTACAGGAAAACAACAAGAAGAATAGTGTCGTCATCGCTTATGACAGCCGCCACTACAGCAAGGAGTTTGCCCTCAGTGCGGCTTTGGTGCTGAGTGCGAACAATATCCAGGCCTTGCTTTTTGACACCTTGCACCCGGTTCCTCTGCTCAGTTTCTCAATTCGTTACCTGCAGGCCTCTGCAGGAATTGTCATCACCGCAAGTCATAATCCCTCCGTATACAACGGCTACAAGGTCTATTACAGCGATGGGGGGCAAGTTACTCCCCCTCATGATGTTGGCATCGCCGCAAGAGCAAATGCGGTCACAGCAGAGGATATCAGGCGTCTTGATGAGCATAAGGCGAGGGACAGCCGGATGTTGTTGTCTGTGCCTTCCGCTGTTGACGATGCCTATTACCATATGGTTTTCTCCTCCTTGCGCCGTCCCTCCCTGTTCTTGGATAGTCCTGTCACTGTGGCCTATACCCCGCTTCATGGGACCGGCAACATTCCTGTGCGGCATATGCTTCATCAGATAGGCGTCAGGTGTGTTGTTGTCAGCGAACAGGAGCTGCCGGATGGGGACTTCCCCACAGTAAAACTGCCCAATCCTGAAAGTCCTGAGGCCATGACCATGGTCCTGGCTCTTGCCAGAAAGGAAAGGGCCGACATCGTCTTGGGTACCGATCCTGATGCTGATAGACTTGGCATTGCTATTCCTACGGATGCGGAAAAGAGTGAGTACCGGTTGCTTACCGGCAATCAGATCGCGGCTCTTCTCTGTGAATATCTTATTACCACGGCAAAGGAGCTTCATACCGAATCAAGGACCCCTGTGGTGGTGAAAAGCCTGGTGACCACGGACCTGGTGCGTCGCATCACCGAGGCGAATGGCGGAGTATGCCGTGATGTCCTGACCGGTTTCAAGTATATCGCGGAGCAGATGTCGGTTTTGGAAGGAACGGAAGGCAAGGACCGGTATTTCCTTTTTGGATGTGAGGAAAGTTATGGCTTCCTTTGTGTGAACCAGGTGCGTGACAAGGATGCGGTAAGTTCTGCGGTGACCGCGGTGGAGATGCTGTGCTATTATGCCAGGAATGGCATAACGGGGATGCAGAAGCTTGATGAAATCTATGACAAATATGGATATAGCACAGAGATCGTGTTCAGTCGTGATTTCAAAGGTGCCGCCGGCAAGAACGAGATGCGGGCTGTCATGGAGGACAAGCGGAAATTGAAAAAAGGGGATATGCTTGCAGGAAAGAAAATTGGAAGTGTGGTGGATCTTCTTCAGCCCGGTTCTGGATTTCCTCAAAGCGACGTCCTTGTCATTTATCTTGAGAGTGGTGAGAAGGTGGTTGTGCGCCCAAGCGGCACTGAGCCGAAGATTAAGCTATAATTTATAAATTTTAGGGTTCTTATGCCATTGTCTTCTTACCCTAAGGATTCTTTCTAAGACCATGTATTGCAAAGACATTTTCGATGGACACGACCCCAGGAGTGTGCTATGATATAA